>JBCCWB010000016.1:0-29041 GCA_039194345.1 Planctomycetota bacterium | reverse complement strand
GTCAACAAACACCCCGAGATCCACTTCTAAGGCTCAGGCTGGATTAAGGGCAGCGTTACGTGGGCTGTTTTTATAATTGCGTTTCGCCGCTCGACACCACTTCTCAAGACAGCGGTAAGAGGTGATCGCCTGCCTTGAGTGCATGACCCTTCTGGAACTCCGCGAACGGCATAGCTTTGCCGCCGGGGGATTGTACTTCGAGTAACTCGATGCTGCCCCCGCTGCACGCGATATGCAGATCAGCCAACACGCTACCCGGCTCGCCTTGATTTGTATCGGAGGTGTGATCCGCGACGCGTTTCAGCATCAGCGTCTTCTCTTCCCCCGTACTAGTCGAACACCACACGACACGACAGCCCGGCCAAGGGGTCAGGCCATGGATACGAGATCGCACCAACGCGGCGGGCTGGTTGAAATCAACCGTACCGTCAGCCTTCGTGAACTTACGGGCTTTGGTCGCCAACGCGTGGTCTTGCACCATCGGTGAAAGCGAATCGCTCGCCAAATCGTCAAGCACTTTCGCTACACAAGCCGGGCCGAGCTCAGCCAGACGATCGTGGAGCTCTCCCGCGGTCTCGCGTGGATCGATCGGTGTCTCGGCAGTCGCGTAGATCTCGCCCGCATCCATCTTCTGAGCAAGGCCAATCACGCTGACACCAGTGACCGCTTCGTTCTCGATCATCGCCCAGTTGATCGGTGCAGCGCCGCGGTACTTGGGAAGCAGCGATGAGTGCACGTTGATCGCCAGCTTGCCCATCGCGCCGATGAGCTCGGGCGAGAGCTTTTGGCCGAACGCGATCACGACCGACGCGTCGGGGGACAACGCTTGGATCTTCGCAACAAACTCCGGCGTATTCACGTCCTCTGACTTCAAAGTCTCGATGCCTTGGTCGGCCGACCACTGCACAATGGGAGTGGGCGTCAATACGCGTTTCCGTCCCGCGGGCTTGTCGGGCTGCGACACAACGGCGATGACCTGGTGATTGGGAGAGGCGTGTAAGGCTTGGAGCGTGGGCAGGCCAAAGGCACCGGCACCGAAGTAGATCAATTTCATTCGAACATTTTACGCGCAACCCACGAACAAAGATTTGCCTTCGGGGTGCAGGGGCAGAGCCCCTGCCGCTCGCCGCGCAGGCGATGGTTTACAAGCGACGCACTCCAGCGCTTGATTTGAGAGCTACAAAACTTATCCGTTGGCTTCGAGTTCAGCGATCGCGCGTTTGTTGGCCATGCGATCGATGCGGGTCATCTTGTCGAGGATGAGCACACCGTCGAGGTGGTCGTATTCGTGCTGCCAAACGCGGGCGGGGAAGTCGTCGCTGCTGAGCGTGAACGGGTTGCCGTCGCGGTCCAAAGCCGAGAGCGTGATCTCGGTCGGCCGCGTGACCTCGGCAGTGATGCCGGGCAGGCTGAGACAGCCCTCGTCCCGCGGCTCGGTGTGCGGGCCCGGGCTGGTGAGCTGGGGGTTGATGATCACGGTGTCTTCGCCGGGCTCGTTGGTGGGGTTGATGACGAACATCCGCCAAGGAAGTCCGACCTGAGGGGCAGCCAGCCCCACGCCGCGGGCTTCATACATCAACTCGATCATCCGGTCGGCCACCGCTCGGACGTGGTCATCCACCTCGTCCAGAGGCTGCGCAACCTCGCGGAGCACCGGATGGGGGTACAGCACGATGCTCAGGGCGGTGGGATCGACTTCAGAGGGCGAAGGGGTCACGGGCATTTGGCGTTTCCGGGCATGGGCCGGTTTCAGAATAGGCAGAGTTGAGGCTGATGGAACCACTTAACCGGGGCTCGTCCGGCTGCCGTGGGATCATCTTAAGAGCTTCCCCGTAAGGCAACAACACCAACCCCTCATGTCGTTAATCTTAGTCCAGAAAACGATTTGGGGCTTGACCCGGGCGTGTCGGCTTGCCATACTGCTAAGGTCCATTGGGGTTATTCAAGGCAACCGAGACTTGCCCGCTGACGTAGTATGCTTGACCCCGCCGAAAAGGTGTGTTGCCCATTCCGCCTGCCCTTTCTGAGCCGCTCCCGAGGTTTTCGTCAATGGCTACCGTCACCAAAAAAGAATTGATCGACCAAATTGCCGAGGCGACCGGCCAGAAGCGCGTGGTCGTGAAAAACATCGTCCAGACCTTCCTCAACTCGATCATCCTTGAGCTGGGCAAAGGCAACCGCTTGGAGTTCCGTGACTTCGGCGTTTTTGAGGTCAAGCAGCGTCGTGCCCGCATGGCTCAAAACCCCAAGACCCTGGAACCCGTCGAGGTGCCCCCCAAACGCACCGTGAAGTTCAAAGTCGGCCGATTGATGAAACTCACGCTCAGTGAGAATGGCTCAGACATGGGCGAGATCGAGATCGATCTCGACTCCGACGACGAATGAGCCGCCCGGACACGCAAGACAATTCTCAACAGAACGCCAAGCAGACATTACATCGACGCCTTGAGGCGGAGTTAGCCGAACTCAACGCCCATTCACTCCGACGCAAGTTGAGGACGCTGTCCTCCTCGGGCAAGCTCGTGGTGTCTGATGGGAGGTCGCGGCTCAACTTGGCGGGCAACGACTACCTGGCGCTCAGCGATCACCCCGCAATCAAGGCCGCTGCCGCTCAAGCGATCAAACAAGATGGTGTGGGCAGCGGTGCGAGCCGACTGGTCGCGGGGCACCTCGATATTCATGGCCAGGTCGAAGCGGAGTTTGCGGCGTTTAAACACGCCGAGGGGGCGCTGCTCTTCCCCACGGGATACACCGCCAACCTCGCGGTCCTCACCGCCCTGCCCCAGCCAGGCGACCTGATCTGCCAAGACAAGCTCAATCACGCGAGCCTGATCGACGCCGCCAAGTTCTCGCCCGCCGAGGTGCGGACCTACCCCCACCACCGTGGCCAACCCGATCATACCAAACTCGCTCGTCTGCTCGAACGCCACCACCTAGACCACCCCGAGGCGATGCGTTGGATCGTGACCGACACGGTCTTCTCCATGGACGGCGACACCGCCGACCTGCCGGGGCTGTGCGATTTGGCCGAGCGCTTCGACGCCGTGGTCGTCGTCGACGAAGCCCACGCCACAGGCGTGCTCGGCGACACCGGGGCGGGGTTGGCCGAGCTCCAAGGCGTGGCTGACCGCATCGCCATCACAATCTCCACCGCCAGTAAAGCCCTCGGCAGCCTCGGCGGCATCGTGACCGCAGACCTGATCATCATCGACACCCTGATCAACCGGGGGCGTCCATTCATCTACAGTACCGCGGTACCTCCCTCCCAGGCCGCCGCGATCGGCGCTGCGATCCAAGTCATACGTGAAGAACCCCAGCGACAAGAACGCCTACAGACTCTAAGCCAAACGATCCGTGACCAGCTCGGCGAACTCGGTTGGCCCAACCTGTACCAAACGATCCCGACCCCCATCATCCCGTTGATCACCGGAGAGATCGATGCGGCCATGGCACTGCAGCATCGCCTCGAAGAGCGGGGCATACTGGCCGTGGCAATCCGTCCCCCCACGGTGGCACTAGGTGCAGCACGGGTGAGGTTGAGCCTCCGCGCCGATCTGGCCGACGAAGACCTCGACGGGATAGTCAACGCGGTGGGCTCGCCCGGCCGCTCATGAAGGGGACATAACTCGCCGTGTCTTATTTCGGCCCAAGCTCAGCCCGACCGACCGTATCCAGAAATTCGTCGTACAGCGTCTTGGCGCCAGCGAACCAATAACTCACGCAGTAGCCGTCTTGAATCCCAGTCAGGATCGCGGCGCGGACGTTGCGGTCACTCTTGGAGGTCACGTGGAGCCGATGGGCTTCAAGCGTACCCAGGTTCGCGGTGCGTTCGCTGGTGCGGATGTTGAGGTCGCCGAAGACCCCATCATTCTGGGCAGTCTGCGTCAGAATATCGTGCATCTTCTGGCGGAAGCCCTGGTAGTCCGGACTATCCAAGTTGC
Source organism: Planctomycetota bacterium (assembly GCA_039194345.1). Classification (GTDB taxonomy): domain Bacteria; phylum Planctomycetota; class Phycisphaerae; order Phycisphaerales; family Phycisphaeraceae; genus Algisphaera. Next base: position 25,100 of record JBCCWB010000016.1, on the reverse strand, counting down.
TGGCGGGTGGCCCCACCGCAACACCGATGAGGGCACGGTCATCACGTACCGAGATACGCTGCAAAACTTCGCAAGCCTGACTGATGGCGCGGGTACTATCGCATGGGTTGGCGTAGTCGGACCAACCCGTTTGCCACGCCTTGACTACCATTTCAACCGGAGGCTCAGCGACCCCGGCCGATTGCTCCAGACCGATCGAACCGAGGTTGTCCTCGATCTCAAACATGGTGACCGGCAAGGCATCGGCTGGTTCCGCTTCGACCGCCGGTTCGACCGCGTCTTCGGGAACGTCTTGGACTAGTTCTTCGACCGCCGGAGCATCCACCACCTCAGGCGTGTCCGCCATGGCTAGCGTGTCGGCCCCCTCATCATCCACATTGGCTTCGGCCTCTGGAGCGACGGCGGGCTCAGACGTACTCGCGGTGGTCGGGGCCGAGGACGATGAAGGTGGCGAACCCGAGATCGCCATGTACGCCGCGTATCCCGCGCCACCAACAATCAGGAGCACGATCAGGACCATCACCGGCTTGGGCAACAAGCCCGGCTTGTCATCCCGTTTGATCACCGGCCGGCCGCCGGTGCCGTCCGCCGAGCGGGACATGGCCTGGATCGCCAGGGTCTTGCCCGCGTAGATTTCTTTCTTGCGTTCGCGGTACTCTTCATTGGTGATCTGCCCGCTGTGTTTCAGATCGTTGAGCTCACGCAGCTCACGCATTTGCGTCTGGCTGGTGTTCATGGTGACCCCCGACATCGAACCCGCCGGAGGCGTGTTCAACTGATAGCCGGTACCACCCGAACCGCTCCCATCGAGTTGGATGGAAGAGCCGCCAAGCGTCGAGCCGTGGGAGCCGCCGTCCAGCAGCAAGTCGGCTTTTTCCAGTTCGAGGTGAGTCATATCGATGAGGTCGCCCTTGGCCTTAGCCAGGTTAAATGCATCGACTTTCAACACCACGCCGCAGGACGGACAGGACGTCGTCTTGCCGAGCTTCGCCTCGGGCACCTTGATCGTACTCTTGCACTCACCGCAGCCGATGAGGATCTGACGGAGCCGACGCACCCCCGACTCCATGCTGTCCTGCAGCCCCGAAAGGTCCGCAAGCGGCTGGGTTGGGAACAGGTCGTCGTCCCCGTCTAACGAGGGCTCGGGCATGGGGACGCGCTGGGGCGTTTGACACGCAGGACAGCGCACCCGCTTGCCCGCGTACTGCTCGGGCACCGACATGGTGCGTCCGCAACCTTGGCAATCGAATTTGATCATGATTTAAAACCCCGTAAGAAGAAATGGAACCCATCCACCTAAACCCGGCCAGCCCCGAAATCAAACCAACCCCCGACACCGGGAGCACAAAACCCTATCTCCCTTCCACGGTCAGCGTCGTGACGTCACCCGCCGCGATCTTGTCGATCCCGCTGCCCAATTCTCCAATCGGGTCGGGCGGAACAATATCGACAACCTTTTCACCGAGGCTCGCTTCCCCGGCATTGACTTTAGCCTCGAATTTTTTGCACTCTTCCAAGAGGGCTCCAAGAATTTCGGATTCGGGCACGGTGGCGACTTTCTCGCCTTGCACGTAGATAATCCCGCGTTGCTTGCCCGCGAAGACGGCGACGTCCGCCCCCTCCGCTTCCCCCGGACCATTCACAATACAACCCATCACCGCAACCTTGATGGGCAACTCAATTTCATCTTCCATGATACTGCGCACGTCCTGCACCAACGTGAACAGATCGACCTCGATCCTCCCACATGTGGGGCACGCGATCAGGTCCACGCCCTTACGCTCACGCAGCCCGAGGCAATAAAGCATCTCCAAAGCGTCTTCGACCTCGTAGACGGGGTCGTTCGCGTAGCTGATGCGCACCGTGTCGCCGATGCCCGCCGCCAATAGGTGGCCGAGCGGCACCACACTGCGGATCGTGCCGGTCTCTTTCGGCCCGGCGTGGGTGACGCCCAAGTGCAGCGGGTGGTCGAACCGCTTGCTGATCTCGGTGTAGGCCGCGATGACCAGGGTCGGGTCGGGCGACTTCGCGCTGATGGTGATGTCGTAGAAATCGTTCTCATAGAAGATGTCGAGGTATTCCTCGAGCTTGGTGATCATGATCGCCAGGAAGTGGCCGTGCTTGTTGTCGGAGAACACGCCGCCCAGTTCTTTGAGGCGTTTCTGCTTGTCCTTGCGTTCGATGATCGAGCCTTCGTTCACACCGATGCGGATGGGCAGGTTCTTTTCCTTGCAGGCGGCGATGACTTCTTCGACCTGTTTGCGGTCGTTGATGTTCCCGGGGTTCAGACGGATCTTGTGGATCCCCGCTTCGACGGATTCGAGAGCCCGGCCGAAGTGGAAGTGGACATCAGCAACCAGCGGCACGCTGACTTGAGGGATGATCTCTTTGAGCGCCGCGGTGTCCTTCTTGCCCGGCACCGCGACCCGAACGATATCCGCACCCGCCGCAGCCATCCGGTTGATCTCGGCCACACAGGCATCGATCTCGTAGGTGTAGCCCGAGGTCATGGTCTGAACAGAGACGGGGGCGTCTCCGCCGATCTTCACGATGCCTACACGGTCGTCGCCGAGTTGGACCTGCCGGGTTTTACGTCGCTCAATCATGGTCGGATTATAAGGCCCGCCGACAGTGACGGCCGCCCGGCACGGACAAATCGATATGATGCCCTCATCATGAATAAGACGCCCATGTACCCGCTTTTGTTCACCCCGGTCTACAAAGAAAAAGTCTGGGGCGGGCGCACGCTCGAATCCCTAGGCCGAACACTTCCCACGCCCGAGGCCATGGTGGGCGAATCCTGGGAGTTGGTCGACCTGGCCACGACCTCGGTCTCCGGCGGTGGCGGCGGGTCAGAACGCTCGGTCATCACAAACGGCCCCCTCGCGGGCCAGACCCTCGCCCAAGTGATCGCCGATCACGGCAGTGCAGTTCTCGGCAATCTGCCGTTGTCCGACGACGGCGGCTTTCCGATCCTCCTCAAATACCTCGACGCCAACCAGAACCTCTCGGTCCAGGTCCACCCCTCGCCCGCTTACGCCGAGGCACACGACGATGCCTTCCTCAAGAGCGAGTCGTGGTACATCGTGTCGGCCGAACCCGGCGCAGTGATCTACAAGGGCATCAAGGAAGGCGTCACCCCCGAGCAGCTCCGCGCTGCGATCGAAACCAAGACCGACGAAGCCGTCGTCCCGCTGATGATCGAAGTCCCGGTGAAGCCCGGCGACTGCCACTACGTGCCATCGGGTACCTGCCACGCTTTGGGCGCGGGCATCCTGGTGGCCGAAGTGCAAACGCCCAGCGATACGACCTACCGGGTCTACGACTGGGGACGCACCGGCCGAGAGCTTCACGTCGATCAGGCCATCGAATGCATCCACTTCGGCCCGCCGGATGTAAGCAAGTACGAACTGTTCACCGCCCTGCCGTCCAAGTCCGGCGGCGCGACGGTTGAACGACTCGTGGTCTGTGAGTTCTTCACCATCGACAAGGTCACCGCCGTCGCGGGCTTTGAAGACAAGGCGGGCGAGAACCAGCCGACGGTCTGGATGGTGCTCGATGGCCAAGGCGAACTGACCTGCGACGGCGCCGACCCCGTACCCTTCGGCCCGGGCGACACGGTCCTCCTGCCCCCCGCCATGACCGGCGGCAAGGTGAGCGTGACCAGCGATGCGCAGTGGCTTGAAGTGGGCTTCCCCCAAGCGCATAACCAGCGTCTCGCGTGACGCCGTAGGGTGGGCAATGCTCACCGATCGAGGATGAATCGCATCGACGGTGGGCAGTGCCCACCCTACGCGGATGCTTCGGGCAACACACGCAAGTAAAAGTCCAGCCAGTTCAGGTGGAAGACCTTGGCCACATCGTTTTCGCTGTACCCACGCCCACGCAGGATATCCGCGAGCTTGTGGATGTCGCAATGACGTTCATACCCGTGAGGGCAGGCCTCGCTGCCAAACCCGCCGTCGGTGTCGGTGCCCAGCGCGACCTGCTCGGCGTTGCCCGCGAGCTGACAGATGTGATCGATGTGGTCGGCGAGGTGTTCGAGCGTCACCTCGTGTACAAGGGGAGTCCACGGCGGGCCCTCGATCAAATCGAGCCGGATCATGTTGATCGGCAGCGCCACGCCGAGTAAGCCACCGCGTTCGAGGACCGTGAGGATCATGTCGTCGCCGAACTGCCGCTGTTGGTCGCTGATCGATCGGCAGTTGCTGTGGCTCGAATAGACCTGCCCCGGGAAATACTCGATCGCATCCCAGAATGATGTATCGCTGAGGTGGGTCAGGTCCAACGGCATGTTGAGCTTGACCATCTCCCGCAGCAACTCACGGCCACGCGGGGTGATGTGACCATCGAGGTCATGCTTGTTATCAGGATCTTCTGAAGGATTACCTGCCGCGTATTGCCCCTGACCGAAGTGTGTGAGTAGCAGTGTACGGAGCCCAAGCTTGTGCCAATCGTGAAGCCGGTCGGGGCTAACGATCGGGTCGGAGCATTCCATCGTGATGATCAAGCCTATGGGTAGCTTGGCGGTATTGCTTCCATCCGCGGCGGTTTGCTCCCACTGGGCCCAGTGATCACGGAGTTGTGGTGCGGTCTCGATGATGCGGACCTCGCCTTGGCGTTCCATCTCCCGGTAGTACGCGAGTTGGCCCTGGGCCCAGGCGTGCACCATTTCTTGCGTCGGCCAATCCCCGCCACGGAAGGCATGCGGTCGGCCGGGCCTCACCCAGGGCTTCGCACGGCCGAGCAACGTAGTCAGCGCCACCGCTACGCCCGCTTCGCGCATCTCCACAAAGCTCGTCGTACACTCCCCACGCTCGTCGTCGCACGGGGGATCGAGTTCCCGGCGACGCGTCTCATCCACGCTCCAACGCGGGTCGCGTTCGTGTACCAACGCGTTGTAAGCGATGTCGAGATGGCCATCGAAAATCAGCATGAAAGCTCACCCTGGGTTGTAGTAGATTCCGAAGCAAACTGCCGATCGAGGAATGCGGTGCACGCCTCAAACCACGCCCCCGCGGCGTGATCCGGGGCAAGTCCCAACCCGTGGACGCCCGACTCGTAGACGTGCAGTTCAACGGGGACGCCTGCTTCTTGGCATGCCGCGGCAAACATCAGGCTGTTCTGCATCGGCACAGGTTCGTCATCCGCCGTGTGCCAAAGAAAAGTCGGCGGGGTTTCGGCGGTCACCTGAAGATGCGTGCTCATTATCTCGGAAAGCGCGACATCGGCCCCTTCACCGAGAAGCGCATTGCGAGACCCTTCGTGCGTATGCGTTCCGACCATGTCGATCACCGGATAACCCAACACCGCCGCATCCGGCCGGGCGGAGACTTCACCGGCCAAGTCATCTTCAGCGCACGTCCATTGGTCGAAATGCACCGCCAAAGACGAGGCGAGATGCCCGCCCGCCGAGAAACCAAGCACGGCGATCTGCTCACTGCGAATCTCCGAGCGCTGCCGCATGAGGCGCAACCCACGCTGAGCATCATGGATCATCGCGGGGTGGTGGTTGTGCGGGCCCAAGCGATACCGCAGCACCGCCGCGTCGAAACCAGCCTCAACCAACCGCTCCGCGACATCCCACCCCTCGTGGTCGGAGAGGACCTGATACCCCCCACCCGGGCAGACCATGACCGCGCCGCGCGGGTTGGTCGAATCGGTGGGGTAAAGCGTCAGATCGGGGCGATTGGCTGGCCCATTCCAGAGCGGGATACGGATCGGCGACATGGGCCGGAGTATACCGCACCACTTCTGCGCACCGGCGTATGATCGGCTAGAATGTTGGGTTATGAGCGATGAGCCTGCCCCCCGCCCCGCCCCGGAAAACCGTGGGCCGGAGAACGCGGAAAACCCCAACGCCAAAACCAACGGCGACGCCCCCAAGAAGCGGCGGCGGCGTAGGCGTGGAAAGAACAAACCCAACCAAGCCGAAGGTGCCGCGCCTGAAGCCCAAGCTTCTGCTGCCGAAACTTCAAAAAACGAGACCAACGCCGACTCGCCGCGCCCCGCGAAGAAGATGAAACAGTCCCGCTCGGGCGGTTCGGGCCAAGCCCAACGCAACAAGAAAGACGGCGGCCCGGGCGGCAAGAAAAAGTCACGAAGCAGCGGCCCGCGTGGACGAGATGATCAAGGCGACCGCGAAAAAATCGGCGGCCCCAAGTCCGGCCGCGGCCCTTCCCCCGACCGCCCCGGTAACAAAGGTTCCGCTCCCGAAAAGAAGAAAAAGAAGAAACGCCGTAAGCCACGCACGAAGCAGTGCGTGAACTGCTACACGCCCTGCACCACCATCCACCGCGTCCGCCTGGACCACCGCAAACAGTGGGTCTTTATCTGCGACATCTGCTGGCCTTCCCGTTGCGTCGATAATCCGCACTACGAGTTTGGCGGCACCTGGGTCACCGGCCGTATCGTCAAGCCCGAGTCACAGCTCCGCGACGAAGCCCTGGCCAAGCAGAAAGAAAAGAAGCAGCCGAAGGACAAGCAGCCCCACGCGGCCAAGCCCGAGCAAGGTGAAGGTCAGCCGCAGCCGTCGCAGTCAGCCGAAGTCGATTCTTCCCCCGGAGCAAGCCACCGTCGTGATGGAATCGGCTGAGCCTACCGCTCCCGCCGAACGCCTTGCAGCGGACATCCCTCCGACGCCCGAAGAAACGCGAGCTCCGAAAGACACCCCCGCCTCGGAGTAGACCGCTACTCCTTCCGCTGGTAGTAACGCACCCAGTCGACTTTCATGCTGGTGCCGTCGATCGCGTCGGTCACGGGGCCGTCCCACTTAATGATCGCCAGGCTTAGCCAGATCGGCGCTTCGCTATAAGCGAACTCGTTCTTCTCCCGACGGATTTCTTTGCCGTCCTTGTAGAAGACGATCTTTTCTTCGTCCCACTCCAGGCCGAAGACGTGGTAGTTCTTGCCGAAGTTGGCGACCTCGCTCACATCCAGCGATGAGACCTCGTTCCAACCGTCGCCGTCGTGGTACTCGATGCGGTAGTTAGGCACCATCCCCACCCACGCCCCTTTGTACTTCCAGCCGTTGACAAATTGAATGCATCCAATGGTGATGTCTTCGGGCCACTCAAAAGTGAGTGTTTTCTCACCTTCCCCCGCCTGGTTGATCCAGCTGGTGCCGATCTTGCCGTCCGTCACGTTCGCAGGGATGTTCTGATCATTTTTGTCGCCGTTGGATGTGATTTTCACCCCCGCGTCCCGCGCGTGGTTCACGAGGCCCGGAAGGTCCTGGTCGGCCGAGTCTGACATGGCATCGGGGAACGTCCGGTCGTTCTCGCCATAGACACGGAACTCGTGGATGTGGTGGCTGCGCAGTGAATCGAAGGTCAAGCGCACCTTACGGGTCGTGACGGGGATCTCCAACGGCAGCGAGTAACCCGCTTGGGTGCCATAGGTGAAGCTCTTGGAGTCCGAGGGGTGGGTCTTCTTGCCGTTGGGGAGCGTGGTGATGTCGGTCCAGTTGTGGATGTTGGTGTTCACCTCGTTGGGGTAATGCCCTTCGTTGATGTCGATCTCGAAGCGTTTGCCTTCTTCGGGATCGGGCTGGTCCCAGAGGGTCATCAGCCAGAACGAGTTGTTGGTCCCCGAGGCCTCGGCGTAACGGTACCGGCACTCGAAGTAGCCGTATTTGAACTTCTTCTTGGACCAGATGTTGCCGGAGGTCCATTCCTGCCCGCCGCGACTTTCCTTGCGGTTGACCAGGTGCAAAATGCCGTCCTTCACCACCGCGTTTTCGCGCCATCGGCTAGAAAGGATGTGGCCGTTCGGGCCGTTCTGGGAGACCCACTTTTCGTCGAGCTGGGCGTCGGGGTAATCGAAGTCGTCTTCCCAGACGAGCTTCCACTCCGACAGGTCGATGGTGTTACCTTCCTCAGCTAGGACCGGTTGAACGCTGCAAAGAAGTAGACCAAGAACGCAGGACAGGGCGAGAAACTTCATTGACGCAATCTCCAATAGGAAGCTAGAGATAACGACTTTATCGGTGCTGCACACAAAAATCAATACGCACCCGACATCGATTTGGTCGGCTGTAGACCACAGAGGAAACCGCCGCTCAGTGGCATTTCTAATGGAGTAGTTGTGTGAATTACCCGACCACTCGGCCGAACAACGCCAACGGTGCCGCGGACGTCACCTCGACCTCGACAAGCTGCCCGATGAGCGACGGGTCGGCATCAAACATGACAATCAGGTCACCATCGGTCCGGCCCGAGAGCTGGGTCACGGTCTGAGCGTCCTGCCACGCCAGCGTCACCGCCGGGTCGGCCGCATTGGCTGACTTCTGGGATTTGGCGCTGATCTGCTCGACGAACACCTTCACGGTCTTGCCGACGTAGCCCTCGTGGATCGAAGCGCTGACCTCGCTCTGGATCGCCAGCAGCTCGTTGTTGCGACGCTTCTTCTCCGCATCGGTCACGTTGTCTTCAAACCGATCGATCGCGGTCGTGCCCGGGCGGGGCGAGTACTTGAAGATGAAGCTGTTCTTGAATCGGCAGCGACGCAAGAGTTCGGCCGTCTGCTGATGGTCTTCCTCGGTCTCGGTCGGGAAGCCGCAGATAATGTCGGTCGCCAGCTCCGCATCGGGGAGGTAGTCACGAACCCGGTCGATCAGATCGTAGAAATGCTCGACCTTGTAGCCGCGGTTCATCAGCTTGAGGATGCGGTTGCTGCCCGACTGCACGGGCAGGTGTAGGTACCGGCAGATGCGCGGGCTGTCGCGGATGACTTCGAGGATGTCGTTGCCGAAGTCGCGGGGGAAGTTGGTGACGAAGCGCAGCCGTTCGAGCCCCGAGACTTCTTCGTGGATGCGGTGCAGCAGCTGCGCAAAGCTCGTGGTCGTGTCGTTAAACACCGGCGACAGGCCGCCCGTGCCTTGGTTGGGCGAGATCACCGTGCCGACCTGCGGCTGCAACACGCCGTTGACTTCGACTGCTGCGGCGCTGTCATAGTGGAAGTGGTTCACCGTTTGGCCGAGCAGCGTGATCTCACGCACCCCCGCGTCGACGAGCTTCTTGCATTCATCGAGGATGTGCTGCGGCGGACGGTGCACCTCGGCCCCACGTGTGTGTGGGACCACACAGTAGGTACACAGCTTGTTGCAGCCGCGGGTGATGCGGACGTAGGCCGACTTCCCACCCGCCAACGATTCATCGGGTGCGAAGCTGCGCGACAGGTCGACCAGTTCAAGTTGGTCTTCCGCCGCGGCGAGCGTGCCTGATCGGCGGTGGGTGTTGCCCTGCAGCGCGATCTGGGCCGAGGCCAACTTGCCCCGGTCTTCGATGCGGGGCTTGAGCACGTTATCAATCAGCATCGGCACCTTGTCGAGCTCGCCCGGACCGCAGAGCAGATCGACCTGCGGGTGCTTTCGCACCATGTCTTCGCCGTCGCGCTCCGCCATGCAGCCGATCACGCCGAGCACGCTCGGCCCCTCGTCGCCCCGGCCCTCCTTTACCAGGGCGTTCTGGTACTTGCCGTACTTCCCGACACGCGACCAGACCTTGTTCTCCGCGACCTCGCGGACCGAACAGGTGTTGTAAAGCACCACATCGGCCGACTTCCAATCGTCGATGAACCGGTAGCCCAAAGCCCGCAGCTGCCCGGTCACGAGCTGGCTGTCGAGCACGTTCATCTGGCAGCCGAAGGTCTCGAGGTAGACCGACGGGCCGCCCGCTTGCTCCAGCGACGCGTCGGCACGTTCGACGGTCGAATCGGTGCTGCACGCGGTCTCGGAGGGGGCATCGAGTTGGTTCAGGGGGATTTCGGGCATGGCGAGCCGCGAATTGTAGCCGAAACCGCCAACTTTCACGCTGATCGAACCATCTGGACGATCCCATTCCCACGATGTTGTCCACCCGTAGCCCCCAAGCCTCCCTCAAGCCCGCCCCGGCCCAGCCGGGCAACTGGTTTGAACGGCGTTGCGATGCGCTGCCGGGCTGGATGTTCTGCCTCTGCGGGGCGGCGATCCTGGCGGTGGTGGTGCTGACCCCGCCCTGGCTGGACCAGCACGAAGCGGCGTGGCGGCTACGGGTCATGCAGGCCCAGGCCGAGGCCCTGTCCGAGCAGACCCAGCGGTACGAATCCTTCGCCGCGGCGATCGCCGACGACGACCCGGTGGTGCTCGAACGCCTGGCCCTGACCCACCTCCGCAAGACCGTAGCGGGCAAGACACCCCTCTGGGTCCCGCCCGTGGAACAGGAAACGGGCAACGTGGGCGATTGGCTCGCCGTCCGGCAGCCGGTGATCGGCCGTGACGTGCCCCATTACTTTGCGCCAAGCAATCGGCTGACCCGCTTGGTCACCGGCCCCGGGCGCCCCGCGCTGCTGCTGGTGGGCCTGCTGTGTCTCATTGCGGGCGTGTTGTTCAACCCGCGAACCGTCAGGTTATCGCCCCCAGCGCCCCGGCGGATCCGCTCCGCCCCGCGGTTAAGCGTCAACCGCCCCCACCCGATGTCATAAGGGTGAGCGAATCCCCTCGACCCAATCTCATCCCGCTGGCCCGTTCAACCTTCGCGGCTTCGTTTGAGCAACACGCCTCGCCCGAGGCCAAGGTCGCCCGCGCTCTGGCCGGGCTCCCCATGTTCGAGGACTGGACGCATCAGTCCACGCCCGCCGAGTTGGAATCGATGATCCTGGACCTGAACGAGCAGGAACTCATGACGACCGCTGCCGTCTGCCTGCTTCGGTTGGCGAAGATGCAGTCGGCTCCGCCGCAGGACAGCACCGAAGCGGCGTAATTGCTCTTTCGCTTCCGGGATCGCTAACCCACCAGCCCCAGATCTTCGTAGATCGCGCCGAGCACGGCACGCATCCGTTTTTGGTGCGGCGGTTCGCCCGGCATGCCATTGAACACGACGACCACCGCGAGATTGTGCGCCGGATCGGCGAACGCGGCCGACGATTGGTTGCCGCAATGCCCGAAGGCGTCGTCCGAGGCGTGGGGGCCGAAGTTGTAAGGCGTGCCGATCTTGCCGTGGGTCGCGGCGTTGGCTTGGTCGTGACGCTGGTTGTTGGTCATGAAGCCCAGGCCCCAGTCCATCACCGCGCGGAAGGTGCGGTCCATCGTGTCACGGCGGTGGTGGGCCTTGAAGTTGCGCACCGTATCGGGGGTGACGAGTTGGGTGCCTTCGATCGCCCCACCGTTCAGCATGGCTCGGTAGAATCGGGCAAGCTCGTGGGCCGGGCCAAAGGCGTTGCCGCCGGGGCGTTGGCCGGTACTCCACTCGCGGGTGTGGAACTGCTGATCGACCGGCGCCGAGCCGGAGGTGTTGAACATGGAAGCGAGTCGGGGCTCAAGCGTGTCGTAGTCTTCCGGCGGCAGGCCCACGTAGCTGTCGTTCATGCCCAACGGCAGCAGCACCGCCTCACGCAAGTGATCACGCAGCGTTTGCCCGGTGCAGACTTCAAGCACCTTGCCCAGGATGTTCCAGCCCGAGTGCGGGTGGTAGCCTGCGGTTTCGCCCAGCACCCAGCCGGTCTCGAGGCGGGCGTTGCAGATGGCGTCGATCGCCTCGTCCCAGGTCTGCCCGGGGTAACGGAAGATGACCGAGCGAAAGCCTCCGGTGTGGGTCAGGACGTGCTGGAGGGTGATGTCTTGTTTGCCGTTCTGCTCGAAGCCCTCGACGTACTCCGCGACGGGGTCGTCGAGGTGGACCACATCCGCTTCGATCTGCTTGGCTAGCGCGATCGCGGTGATGGGCTTACACGAGCTCAGCCAAAGCGTCATCGTGTCCGGCGTCATCGCCACGCCGGGCCGAGCCTCGCCTACCGCCTCATTCGCCACACATTCATCGCCACGCCAAACACAAATCTGCGCTCCGGGGTGCAGGCCCTGGGCGATGCTTTCTCGGATCAGGTTGTCGGTTTGGGGCAGTGCATCCATGCAAACGCAGTGTAACGAACGGTGCGAAAGACGCGGGCAGCAGGCCTAATTCATCGACGGATCGCGCGGAAGGATGTTGGGGTTGTATCCCTTGAGCAGCTCACTGGTGGTCTTCACCCGGATGAGTGATTTCCATACACTCTCGTCGCTCACCGGCGTGTCACCGCTGGCGGGGAAGACCGCGTCGAGGCTGGCGTCCATCACCGACCAAGCCGACTGAGCGAGTTCGCCTTCGAGCTGGCCCGCGCCCCAGCCGGAGTAGCCCGCGTAGAACCGCACGGGGTGAACCGCGCCGGACAGCGCCGGTTCGACGTATTCGCGCTCGCTGGCAAAGTACACCCCGTCTATCACCGACTCTTGGGCGTGAACCGGGTCCTGGTGCAGCACCATCAACGGCCCCTCGCACGGCCCGCCCCGGTACAACGGCTCGTCCACCCCGCAGTCCACCTCTGCATCATCACCCATCGCGCTCAGCACATCGCCTACCGCCGCGCCGGTGGGTTGATTGAGCACCAGCCCCAGCGCCCCATCGGTGCTGTGCTGGACGATCAGGATGACCGACCGGGAGAAATTCGGGTCTCCCATCTCCGGCGACGCCAACAACAACTTGCCCCGCAGATTCTGCATGACCCCGATCATACTGCCGTGTGGACTTATTCCAAGCCCGGGTTGGTCAGGAAATGGTCAACGTCGGGCCCGCCGCCGCGCCGCTCATGACGTGGACGCTGACTTGGTGCACCGCCGCCCGGGTCAGCGTGTCGAGTTCTTTAGCGAGCTGGTCGTCGCCGGTGAAGTTGGCGGTGGGGTCGCCCGCGTCGCCGTTGCGGCGCAGGTTCATGTTGATCGGCACCGCCCCGAGGAACGGCACGCCCGCCTGCTGGGCCAGCATCTCCGCCCCGCCCTTGCCGAAGAGGTCGTATTCCTTGCCGTCGTCCCCGATGAAGTAGCTCATGTTCTCCACCAGCCCCATCACCTCGACGTTGAGCTGGCGGAACATCTGGATCGCCCGCTTAGCATCGTCCTGCGCGACCTTCTGCGGGGTGCACACCACGATCGCGCCGGTCAACGGCAAGAGCTGGCTCATGGTCAACGGCACGTCGCCCGTGCCAGGGGGCAGGTCGATGATCAGGTAGTCCAACTCGCCCCAGTCGGTCTGGGTAGCGAGCTGTTGGAACGCGCCGTGGGCCATCGGTCCACGCCAGATCAGCGGTTTGTCGTCCTCGACCAGGGCGCCGATGGTCATCGCCTTGATGCCGTGCAGCTCGAAGGGCACGATCATCTTGTTGATCGTCTTCACCTGGTAGCGGTCGGTGCCCAGCATGGTTGGCAGCGACGGGCCGTAGATGTCCCCGTCCATCAGCCCCACCTTCGCCCCGGCCCGGGCCAGCCCAACCGCGAGGTTCACCGACACCGTGGACTTGCCGACGCCGCCCTTGCCCGCGCCCACGGCAATGATGTGCTTCACGTTCGGCAGCGGGTTGTTGCTGGCCGATGCATCGCTGCCTCCGCCCTCAGCCGAGCCACCGCCCGCCAACTCGATCGAAAACGACACCTCGGCCTCCAGGCCCAACGCCGAGATCTTTTCCACCGCCTCGGCCCGGAACTGCTCCTTGAACCGCCCCGCCCGCCGCGGCAGCTTGATCCCGACCGCCGCCCGGCCGGCCTCCACCTCGACGCTCTGGACCATATTCAGCCCTACGATATCCCGGCGAAGTTCGGGGTCTTCGATCTCACGCAGGGCGTTGACGACTTGATCTTTACTCGATGCCATACGAGCGATCATAGACCACCCGCCCGCACCGAGCCAACACCCCGAAAAAGGGCTGCAATAACCTCAAAAGATCGGCGTTTGGCTTTTCAGAACCGGTTAGTCCCTCAAACCAACCCAAACCAGCCCCCAATTCTGGAGACCCGCTATGGAACGTAAAAACCTCAAAATCAGCCTGATCGCGGTCCTCGCCGTGGTGATGTGCGCCGGACTGGCAAACGCCCAGCCGACCGATAATGACAACGGCCCCAAAGAACGCCAACGCGAACGAGGAGAGCGAGCTGAACGGGGAGAGCGCGGCGAACGTGCTGAACGCGGCGAACGACGTGAACGCGGCGAGAAAGGCGAACGCGGCAAGCGCGGTCAACGCAACGGCCAAGAGGTCCTTCAAGGCCTCGATCTGTCCGAAGACCAAAAGGAGTCCATCAAGGGCATTCTTAAGGGTAAGCAAGATGAAGGCCGCGCCATCCGTGAAGAGATGAAAGCCGCCCGCGAGTCCGGTGACCAAGAAGCCATGAAGGCCGCCATGCAGAAAATACAGGACCTGCGTGACGAAATGCACGAAGCCGTCCGCGGCGAACTCAACGCCGACCAGCAAACCAAGTTCGACGAGAACCTCGCCAAGCTCAAAGAAAAAGCCGCCGAACGCAAAGCCAAGGGCAAAGGCGGCGCCGAGGGCAAGAACGGCAAGGGCAAGAAAGGCGGCCCCGAAGGCAAGAACGGCAAGAAACGCGGCGGCAACGACGGCGGCGAAGAGAAAGTCTAACGCCCACCACTCAACCTTATCCCCAAGCTCAGGCCCCGACTTGTTCCCCGAACAGGTCGGGGCTTTTCGTTGTCCACATACAACGCAAATGTTTAGCGGGCGGCAAGAAGTGCCCCGCGTGTATCTACGTCGCAGCGGGGCACTTCGTGCTGCCCGCTAAACCGCAAACCTTTCGCCCTGTCCCTACTGCACCAAACCCTTGGTCAACCGCATGAACGCGGTCTCGAGGTTGACCTGTTCTTCTTCGAGCCGGGTCAGCGCAAAGCCCTGCTGCACCAAGGCCGAGGCGATACGCGGCGCCGCGTCGTGGGCATTGGGCGCATCCGGCGACAGGCTCACACGCAGATGACTGTTCACCGCTTCGACTTTTTCGATGCCCGGGGCATTCTGCAGAAGCGCCGCAGCTTGGGCGGTCTTGCTTGCCACCGCCACGGTCAGCACCCGGCCGCCGCCGCCGATGGTGCGGGCCCGCTCGATGATCTCGTCCATCGTGCCGGTGAATTTGAGCTCGCCCTGCTCGATGATGCCCACGACATTACACAGGTCCGCCATTTCCAACAGGATGTGCGAGCTGATCAGAATCGTCTTGCCCATGAGGTGCAGTTCTTTGAGCAACTCACGCATCTCGATCCGGGCACGGGGGTCCAGTCCGGAGGCAGGTTCGTCGAGCAGCAGCACCTTGGGGTCGTGCAGCAGCACGCGGGCCACCGACAACCGTTGCTGCATGCCGCGTGACAGCGAGTTGACCTCGGCGTCGGCTTTGTACGCCAGGTCGGTCAGATCGAGTACGTCGCCGATGACCTGCTTGCGGTGATCGCCGGTGATGCCGTAACTCGCCGCGAAGAACGACAGGTATTCCTTGACGACCATGTCGTCGTAGCTGCCGAAGAAGTCGGGCACGTAGCCGATCATCGAGCGGACCTGCCGGGCGTTGACCGGGCCGACCGAGAGGCCGTCCACGCGGGCTTCGCCCCAGGTGGGCTTGAGCAGCGTGGCGAGGATCTTGATCGTTGTGGTCTTGCCCGCGCCGTTGGGCCCGATGAACCCGAAACACTGGCCCTGCTCGATCGTGAGGTTGAGATTCGACCGCGCCATCAACTCGCCGTAGCGCTTGGTCAGGTTGATGGTTTGGATCATGCTCATGGGAGTTGGGGGGTTAGGGGCTTAGGAATTCAGTTTTCAGATTTTAGATTTCGGACTTGCGATCTGCGGCTCGGAACTTGTGAGTTGGGGCTTTGCATCAAAGGCTCAGCGTTTCACCCAAGCCCCTAAGCTCCCAACACCCAAGCCCCTAAAAATCATACACCCAGCGCACCACCGTCCAGCCGTTGCTCGACGGGGTCTGGCCGTCCAGAGTCAACGGCACAGGCAGCGGCGAGTCGCGCAGGTGCCCCAGGATGATCAGACGACGCCCGTGGGTCAGCGGGGTCAGGTCCATCCGCTGGCCCAGACGGCGTGTGACCACAAAGTTCTGCTTGAAGTCCGCTTTATCCGGGTCGCGTTTCACATCCGGCGGAGGCAGGGCATCGAAAAACGTCAGCAGCTCGAAATGCCGGGCGATCACGCTCTCGTCGGCGCTGACCGTGGCCGCCCCCGCCAAGTCGCCAAGCCCCGGGCCCTTCTGTTCGCCGAGGCGTCGGCCCAGAAAGCCCTCGCCCTTCCAGTCGCGCTCGCTGTTGATCTGCGCCCATCGACGGAACGGGGCGTACAGCGGTTCGCGCGGTGAGGTCTGAGGATTGGGGCGCCCCGCCAACACCAGCGGCTCGCCGGGTGCCCACTTGTTCTCCCCCGCGCCGTTCACGTAGGTCCAGACCTGCGGGGGGAGCTGCCGAACGTTCCCGAACTGATCCACCTGCTCGCCGGGAGAAAAAATCACCCGCACGTTCGTGAGCGTCCCCGGCAACGTGTGTCTCACCTCACCCACCGGCCAACCCCGTTCGTCCG
The DNA here is from genome assembly GCA_039194345.1 of Planctomycetota bacterium. GTDB lineage: Bacteria > Planctomycetota > Phycisphaerae > Phycisphaerales > Phycisphaeraceae > Algisphaera. The sequence goes on along the minus strand of JBCCWB010000016.1, from coordinate 8,738 downwards.
CCACGATGGGCGTGGACACCCCGATCGAAAACGGCGCAGCCAAGCCGGGCATGTCCGCGTCTACCGGCCCGAGGTAATCCACCATCAACTGCTTAGAGGTCGAACGCACCGGCACCTCAACCACGTCCGGCTGCGCTGCATCGACCGAATACCTCTGCGTATCGACGAAGCCCGTCTCGGCGGCCTGGGGGCTAAACCCCGGGCTCGACACCAGGTTGTGCACCGGGGTCGCCAACGCGCTGATCCGCGGCGAAGCGGTCGCCACCTCACTTGTTCCGAACTCCGGCACAAAGATCGACACGAACGCTCGGCCCCGCGCCACCCCCGAGTTGCCGTCGTAGTCCAACACCGTCACGTGCGACACGCTCTCGCCGCTTGGCCGGAGCAGCGCCGCCCCCGCCCACGCGATCCCCGCAAACAACGCCACGAGCGCAACAAAGCCCACCCAGCTGAAACGCGACAAGCCCTTGGCTTTGAGGATCGGCTGGATCAACCAACCCGCCAAGAGCCAATACAACCCAAACAGAAAGATCGCCCCGACCAGCAGCGCCCCCACCGTGCCGGACATCGCGATCCGGTCGGGCACGAAGCCGATCAGGTTGACCGGGATGCTGATCCGCGACGCCTCGAACAGCCGATTCGCTCGGATCTCGCCGTCCGCCACCGCCTCGGTCAACACCGGGAAACGCCAGTTGAACACGTGGTTCCAAAGACGTTGTTGGCTGCTAAATACCGCACTCGATCGCGCGGCGGACGAGGTGAGGTCGATGCCGACCACCGTGACTCGGCCAAACCCGTACCGCCCCGCGACCACGACCGGTTCCCCCGCGTCGTCACGCAGCACCACCGTCGCCCGCGGATCATCTTGGCCAACATTGAAGTTGGTGATCGTCAACGGCAGGACCTGATCCCGGGCGGTTCCGATCCAATCCAGGAAAGGCCACTCGGTGCTCTCGCGCTGACGCAGCTGCCCCGCCGAGACCGGCAGCATGTCGGCCAATGGACTACTCGTCCACGTCTGCCCGACCTCGGGAAGCATGATCACCAAGTGCCCCCCGCGCATCACCCATTCCCGCAGCGAAAGCAGCGAGGCTTCGGAGACCTGCAACGGGTCGGCAGGATCGCCGCCGAGGTCCTGAGTCCAAATGAACGTCGAAAGCGCTTCGAGCCCCTGCCAGCGATCGGGCAAACGAGGAAGTGAAAGCCCACGCACCAGCTTGATCGGGGCTTGCTGGGTTTCATATCGCTGATAGTCGTTGAGGCCCAGGTTTGCGGTGCTAGTCACCGCGATGAGCTGTTCGCTGTTGTGCAGCAGCTGCTCGCCGTTGGGCTGAACCGACACGGCTTTCAAGAGCTCGCCCGATTCCGCATCGACCGCCCGGAGGTTCCAACGCGTATCCCGGCCGACCGTCATGGGCACCGCCGCGTAGAGCCAGACGGGCTGGTCGTCCCGCTGACGGGTCAGCGTGGCCAAGCGTACTGCGGAGATAAGGTCGCCGTCTTCGTCCCGATGTTCCCAGCGGAAGATCACATCGCGGTCATCCGCCGCGAGGTTGTCCACGCTCAGCCGGAGCGGGGTCCACGTCCCGGGACGGACATAGCCATCCAGGCCGAGGTAGCCCTGCTCGATATCCATGTTGACTTCGTCGAGCTGCGCCCACGCCGCCCCCGCGATCAACCAAAACCCCAAGACAAGACACAGCAATCGTGACATCACACACAGTTTAGCGTGGCGGGGTGCCGCTGTGACCGGTGACCCCGCGCTGAGCGTCCCAATAATGTTGATGCCGATAATCCCTGAACGTCGCACACACTGCGAAACCGGGGCGATCTCTCCCGATATCACCGGGGATGTCAGCCAAAGTCATGTTCTTCATCACGGTCTTCGGCGGCCTGGCGTTCACGCTGGTCACGCTGGTGCTGTACACCTTGGCCCACCAGCTCGGCTCGGCGATCGATCGACACGACCTCATCCGGGCCGCCCGCATGCAGCAGCAGGCCTACCTCCGCAGCGTCGCAGAGCGTCGCCGTAGCGCCAACGCTGATTACGGCACGATGAATGTCGGAGATGATGGCATGAGCGTCGACGTCGAAGATGACGGGTTCAACGTGGATGTCATCGACGACGAGCCCGCCCTCCGCCAGGCGGCGTAAACCCGTGAGTTGAGGGCTTGTCTCGGCTCGTTGCTACCGCCTGCTGCACCCCGCCTTCCCGACGCGCGTCCTGTGATACGCTGTGGCGATGTCACAAGATTCTTCCGTCAGCACACCCCGACTCACGATTCAAAACGGCCGCCTGATCGACCCCGCTGCGGGCATCGATCAAGTCACCGACCTCGTTCTCGAAGATGGCAAAGTCGTCTCGGTCGGCGAAGTCGATTCGCCCGAGGGTGAAGTGATCGACGCCTCGGGCATGATCGTCAGCCCCGGCCTGATCGACCCCCACGTCCACTTCCGGGAGCCCGGCGGTGAGCACAAAGAAACCATCGCGACCGGTGCGGCCTCGGCGATCAACGGCGGGTTCACCACCGTCTGCGTCATGCCCAACACCACGCCCACCCTCGACGACGACGGCCGGGTCGAGTTTGTCCACCGTCAGGCCGAGCGGGCCGGGCTGTGCAACGTGTTTGTCGTCGGTGCCGCGACCAAGGGCCGCGACGGCAAAGAGCTCGCGGAGATCGGGCTGATGTCCAAGGCCGGGGCCGTGGCGTTTTCCGACGACGGCTGCGCCGTGGCTTCGGCGGGCGTGATGGCCAAGGCGCTGACCTACGTCGCGATGACCGGCAAGGTGTTCATGCAGCACTGCGAAGACCCCGAGCTCGGCGGCGGCGCGATGAACGCCGGCACCCTCGCCACGAAGATGGGCCTGCCGGGTTGGCCGCGGGTCGCTGAGGAGCTGACGCTGCAGCGCGACATCCAGCTCTGCAAAGCGCAGAACTACGCGTGTCGCTACCACGCCCAGCACATGACCACCGCCTGGGGCGTCGAGATCCTCCGCCGCGCCCGGGCCGACGCGAAAGCCGCGGGCCACGAAGACGTGCTTACCGGCGAAGCCAGCCCCCACCACCTGCTGCTCACCGAAGACGCCTGCGAGGGATACAACACCAATGCCAAGATGAACCCCCCGCTGCGTCAGCAGTCGGATATCGATGCGCTCAAGGCCGGCATCGCCGACGGCACGATCACCGTCCTCGCGACCGATCACGCCCCACACACCGCTGAGGAAAAGTCCCTTGAGTTCGTCGCGGCGCCCTACGGCATCGTCGGCCTCGACTGCGCCCTGCCGCTCTACATCAAGGCCCTCCTCGAACCGGGCGTCATCGATTGGCCCAAGCTCATCGAGCTGCTCACCATCAACCCCGCCAAGCTCTGCAACCTCGACGGCAAGGGTACCCTGGCCGTGGGCAGCGACGCGGATGTGACCATCATCGACCCGGATCACGAGTGGACGATCGACGTCAACGCCTTTGCCTCCAAGGCCCGGAACTGTCCGTTCGATGGCTGGACGGTCAAGGGCAAAGCCCGTGAGGTCATCGTCGGCGGCAAGGTTGTCACGCTGCACTAACCCCAAGGCCCTTCAAAACCCGGCATTACACGCCGCTTGCACCCCTCCCAGATCGCAAGAACACCGAGACTTTGCGAGGGTGGCGGAGATGGGTTAAACTCCCCGACTCGCAATCGAGCCCATATGGCGGAATTGGCAGACGCGCCGTCTTCAGGTGGCGGTTCCCGCAAGGGAGTGCAGGTTCGACTCCTGCTATGGGCATTCACGCTCCACAGATGTGGGGCTTTTTTTATGCAATTTAAGAACTACGAGTCGCCCCGTGGCAGCCAACGAGGTGCCGGGATTTCGACTCATCACTGTTCACTCATCACCCATCACTCGCTCGCCCCGAGCGCGAGCACGGTCAGATTTGTGTTCGAGTAGATGCACAACTCCCCGGCTACGGACAGCGCATTGCGGGTGAGTTCCTCGGCTGGCTGGTCGGTATGGGCCAATAGCGCCCGCGCCGCGGCGGTGGCGTAGGACCCGCCCGACCCGATGCCGATGACGCCGTCGCTCGGCTCGATCACGTCTCCCGTCCCCGACACCAGCAGGCTCACCTCCAGATCCGCCACCACCAGCAAGCTCTCCAGCCGACGCAGCGCCCGATCGGTCCGCCACTGCTTGGCCAGCTCCACCGCCGCCTTCTTCACATTCGCTGGCGTCTCCTTCAGCGTCGCCTCGAACCGCTCGAGCAGAGCAAACGCGTCCGCCGCCGCCCCGGCAAACCCCACCAGCACGCCCGCCCCCTCGGCCCCGAGGCCCGCGAGCTTGCGCACCTTCACCGCATCCGCCTTGGCGACCACGTTCTGCATCGTCACCTGCCCGTCTCCCGCAATTGCCACGCCCATCCCCCCGGAAGGGGTCGCCCGGCGAACGGACAACACCGTCGTCGATCGGATCTCGGGCCGGGTCTCGCTGTTTCGTTTCTTGCTCATGCAGGTCAGTGTATCGGGGTGGGGAATGGGCAGTGGGCAGTAGGCAGTAGGAATTACGTGGTGGGTGGTGGTCTGGTCTGGTGGTCTGGTGGCAGACCACTTATAGACCAAAACCAGACCAGTTGGTGTATATCACCAAACCAGTCTTTGATCGCGAACGTCGCATCCATCGTGTCGGCCACGAGCCCCTTTCATCGAGGTTTATGCTGCATCATGTTTTAGGTTTTTGTTTGCATTTTTCAAGCAAAACCGATCGCCTCTTCCAAAAATTGAAATGAGCAATTTAATCACCTGAGACAACTGTTATATTACTGTAGTCACTTGCGGCATCCGACTCCCCCATGTTCATCCAAATCGATAAATCTTCGAGCACGCCCGTCTCCCGTCAGGTCATGGATCAGATTCGTGCCCAATGCCTGAGCCGCAGCCTGCGCCCCGGAGACAAGCTCGACAGCGTCCGCCAACTAGCGGTCCAGCTAGCGATCAACCCCAACACCGTGTTGCGGGTCTACGAAAAACTCACCGCCGAAGGGTTGCTTGTTCGTCGCCATGGTGCCGGCACCTTCGTCGCTGAGCCTGTGCCCGGCGGACAGCTCGATTCGGAGCGGGCTCAATTCGAAGAAGAGTTCGCCCACCTGGTCCGCCGGGGCACGATGCTGGGCTACCGCCCCGCCGAGCTCTCTGATCTGGTCGACACCGCGGCGAAGCCCGCTCCGTCACCTCATTCCACCGTCTAACACGCTCACTTGATTCTTGCTCCTAAACCGGGACTCCCTATGCCAGCACCGCCGATTGAGATCGCCGACCTCCACCTCGCCTACGGCCCCAACGATGTCCTGCGGGGCGTCACGCTTCGGGTCAACCCCGGCGAGACCGTTGCTTTGCTCGGTCGCAACGGGGCCGGCAAGAGCACGCTGATCCGCACCCTCATGGGCCTACAAAAAGCCGGGCAAGGTAGCGCCAAGCTCTTCGGCCAAGACCCGCGTCAAGACCCGATCGAAGTCCGCCAGCGCGTGGGCTATCTCGCCGAGGATCAGCGGATGTGGCCTTGGATGCGTGTCGAACAGATCGCGCGGTTCCTCGCCCCGTTCTATCCCACGTGGGATCACGATCTGATGGCCGAGTTGCTAAAGCGTTTCGAGCTGCCGCTACGCACCAAGATCAAGCATCTGTCCAAAGGACAGGGCGTCCGGCTGGGGCTCGCCCTGTCGTTGGCCCACCGGCCGAAACTCGCCGTGCTCGACGACCCGGCATTGGGACTCGACCCCATTGCTCGCCGCCAGTTCAACCGCGACCTGGTGGAGCACCTTCAGGCCGACGGAGTGGCGGTGCTGTACAGCTCGCACCTACTCGGCGAGGTCGAAGCGGTAGCCGACCGCGTGGCGATTTTGGCTGATGGACGTATTACCGTCGATACGCCACCGGAAGACCTGCGGGCCGATATCCGGGCCCTGCGTGTGCCCGCGGACTTGCCGGACGACGCGTTGCCGTTGGCGAACCACCCCGTCCTGCTGGATGAAACCCGGGGGCGCGAGCGTCGGCTCGTGGTGCGTGGCGGAATCGAAGCCGAGGCCGCGTTGCGAGCCAGCGGACACGCCTACACCGCCGAAGGCCTATCGCTCGACGATATTTTCGAAGCCCTCGATCGTGCTCCGGAAGAGGTGGTCGCATGATGGCTAGGCTTCCTCTCTTGCGTGCGCTGGTTTGGAAAGAGTGGTGTCAGAACCTCGACCGGTTCGTATTGATGACGGTCATCGCGGTCGTCGCATCGCTGCTGACCGCCCTGTCAGAACCCCGCGACTGGTTCATCATGCTCAGTATTGTTGGCACGGTGGTCATGTTGGCGGCTGCGGTGTTTTTTGCGGTGGGTGTTGCCGCGCAGGAACAAGGCCAAGGCACCGACGCTCTGTTGCGGGCCTTGCCTGTCGCACCACGATTGGCGTACACGGTCAAACTCTTCGTGCTCGGCGCGAGCTTATTTGTCGTGGTGCTTGCGACCGTCACCCCGGGGTGGATAGTCGCTGCGCTCCTCGGGCCAGAAAACCAGCCTCATCGCCCGCACCCGCCCCACGAGAGGCCGGTGTGGCTGACAGGCTATCTGCTGCTATGGGCGATTCCGGTCTACTTATGGAGCCTCGCGGCGGCGGCAGGCGCACGCAACGAGACGCGGGGCCTGGCGCGGGTTTTGATCGTGGTTATGGGGCTAGTTGCCCTGACCATCACCTGTGGAATTATGGGTGAAATAATCGGCCCCAAGATAAGTTCACCGTTAGGGCCATGGATCGGGATTTGGCCGGCCCTCACTCCCGCGGGGGGCATGATCTACTTGGGGAGTTGGGAGAATCTCGATTCGTTCTCTTACGCGTGGCGCTATGTATTCCCCCTGCTGTTTGGCTTCACGTTGATCCTGACTTCGGTGGTGTTTGTATGGCGGATCGGCCAGGCACCAAAGACGTCTAAGGGCACGAAAATTCCGTCATCTTCACGCATAGCCACTGCAGATGTTCTCGGCCCTGCCTTGCGAAATAGCTCGTGGTCTCTGTGGCGAATCAATGGTCTGAGTAGCCTGTGGCTTTCACTGGGGATTGCCGCATTACTTATCGCCTCGCTGACCCCACTTTGGCTTCTAACAAGCCGCAATTACCGGAACACGGTTGGCACATCGCAGTTCGCCGAAGGGGTAACCGCACTATGGATGATTGTTGGGTTTGCGCACGGTGCCGTCTTGGCATCGCAACTGATGGGCAGTGAGAACCAGGACAAACTGGCGGACTTCTGGCGGACTCGCCCGATCGGCGTGCTACGCTGGTTTAGTGTGCGATTGGCCACTGCATTCGTCCTGCTACCCCTGGTCTATGTCACTCCATTGGCTTTGGACTTGTTTCACCCGGATTCGGCATTGCATGAAAGCGCACACTACGTCAATCCACTCGCTGGCCCTATCTATGGAATCCCAGTAGACCCAACGGAACTCTTAGCCCATCGCTTCAGGCACAGCCGTATGGCTTGGGTGTTGCTTCCAGTCGTACCGGTCGCCAGTTTTGCCGTCACGGTGCTGTTCACCGCGTGGTGGCGAAACGGCGTGTATTCCGCGATCGTGGGATGCTTGGCTCTCTTGTTGCTCTATGGTTTGCCGGACATGGGCGAACAATGGGAATGGCTGCCTGACTGGAACCCCTTCGACCTTCTCTCAAATCTAAACCAACCAAGAACGGGGGATTTGTTCGCTTTTGGCCTGCTGAGTCTTATGGTTGTCTTGGTCTCGCTCGCCTTGGCTGCGCGATCATTCCATCGGCGGGTGTAACAAATCGCAAAATCCGCGTGCCAAGCGCGAGTAGGTTGCCTAGGCAAAGAGTGAGCGAATAACGGATTAGCCGGCCGGTATCGCCTGCGGGTATAACCCATCCCATGGATGAAGCGGAAGTTGGCCATGTCCCGGTGTTGCTGGATGAAGTGCTGGGGTTACTCGCGCCGCAACCCGGGGAGGTGGTGTGTGACGGGACGCTGGGGCGTGGGGGGCATGCGGCGGCGATGATTCCGTTGATGAGCGGGGGGACGTATCTGGGGATGGACCTGGATGGGGGGAATCTGGGGTTTGCGCGGGAGCGGCTGGAGCCGATCGCGGAGACGCACGGCGTACGACTGATCGCGGTTCAAGGCAACTTTGCGGGGATGCGGTCGGCGATGGAGGCCCACGGGATTGCGGGGGCGGATGGTTTGCTGGCGGACCTGGGGTTTGCGTCGAACCAGATGGATGATCCCGGGCGGGGGCTGTCGTTCATGGGCGACGGGCCGTTAGACATGCGGCTTTGCCCCGGAAACACCGCGGATGACTGGGCGGACGGCGGCTATCCGCGTGGCTCGGCGGCGGAATTGGTCAACACGTTGCCCGAACAAGACTTGGCGGATGTGATCTATCGCTTCGGCGAAGAGCGGCTGTCGCGGCGGATCGCCCGAAAGATTGTCGAAAAGCGATCGGAATCACCGATTTTGACTACTGGTGAATTGGCGGAGATCTGCCGACGGGCGTACGGCCCGGCAGCAGGGAAATCGAAGATTCACCCCGCGACGCGAACCTTCCAAGGGCTGCGGATCGCGGTGAACGGTGAGTTGGATGCGCTCGATGGATTGCTTCGAGGAATGATGGGTCTGCTTAATCCGGGGGGACGGGCTGGGATCATCAGCTTCCACTCGCTGGAAGATCGGCCGGTGAAGCAGGCGTTTCTGAAGTTGCAGCAGGATGGGTTGGCCGAACG
>JBCCWB010000015.1:0-29958 GCA_039194345.1 Planctomycetota bacterium | reverse complement strand
GAGTTGTCCCAACCGACTTGAACAGTTCCGTTACCAAGGTTGGTGATTGGCAGGTCCCCCGCGCCTGAGCCGGATGTCACTGATGCCGCAGTATTATCAATAAGATCAAACTGATTTACTCCGTAGAACCCGCCGCCGACTTCGATTCGCAAGCCATGGTCAGCGGTAAATCCCGAGTCGAAGGTCAGGCCAGCCATGGCGTTTATCTCGCCAAACCCACCGTCAGCATTATCGTTTTGTAGTACGTTTTCACCGCCTGAGACGCCATCGAAGAATACCCATAGTTTATTAAAGTTCGCTTCGATATTGCCGGTGATACCAAGTTCAAGAAGGCCAGAGCCAGAATCGTAGTCGCCAAATATTTGGTTGAGCTCGCCGCCCCCAGCTGAATCTTGACCACCGCCTGTGGCATTGCCAAAAGTTGTCGGATTGGTCTGTGTGGCAAGAAGTGTAAGTCCCTCACTTGGGATGTTTTGCCCATCAAGGGTGATGGCCGTAGCCGAGCCGGTGAGTGCGACCGACGCGGCCGCAGTGAGACTAAACAAACTCTTTTTCATAATACGAATCCTCCTGAGTGATGAGCGATGGGATAAGAATCAAAGAACCATTGAGCCGAGAGCGATCGCTAGAACACGAGCCTCTCGCCGAACACATCCGTCAAGGAGTTACTTGACGAACGGCGAGATATTGACTTCATCCATGTCTGCGACTTGGACCGCCGAGGCGTGGCCGTCGGCGAAGGTGACGTTGACCGCGTTATTGTGGCGATCTTCTTCTTCAGCCAGGTCTGCGATGGGTAGCTTCACGCGGGCCCAGGTGTTGTTGTAGAGCGATGACATACGCCCGGCATCTTCGGTCGAGGCACCCCACGCAGCGGGAACCCCAAAAGTCATCAGCACGTCACCACGGTTGACCGGGTTACCGCCGGAGTTTTGGCGTGTCCCGCCGTCTTGATAGAGCAGCAGTTTGGAAGGCGAGACGGCAGCATCCAGATAGCCTTTGGCCGGCACGCCACCTTGAGTGTTCAGGACTTGGCCTCCGCCCCAGAACGGCTCATAAGAAGTGAAGTCAGCGTTGACGCTATAGGACAACGGCTTGAACGACGTGGGGTCAGCCGCGTTGAAGCCGGTGTTGGTGTTGTTGCCGACGATGTGACCTTCGTCATAGGTGTCGTTCGGGCAGCGGAAGACATCGCTGACTGTGGGGTCGGCCTGATCGAATGCCACGTCATTGCTGCCCCCCATGTAAGGCACTAGAGCGCTAGCCCAGTCCTTGATGCGGTTGGTGTTGGTGCTGTAGATCGCCACCTTGCCCCGGAGGTCCGAGGGGATGCCGCCCGCGAAGGGGAGGCTGGTGTCGGTGCTGGAGATTTGTACGTGCTGCTTGTATTCGCTGGCGAAGCTCACCGAAGCGATCGCCATCTGCCGGGCGTTAGACAGGCAGGCCATGTTGCGGGCCGACTGCCGGGCCGCGCCCAAGGCGGGCAGCAAGATGCCGATCAGCAGGGCGATGATCGAAATCACCACCAAGAGCTCGATGAGGGTGAAAGCCCGCGATACGACATAAGGGGCAGAGCGAGAAGACCGGTTGAGGGGAGAAGTGGTCATGGGAGTTAGTCCAGATGGTTTAAACGGTTAACCTTCAGTGCCAAGAATAGTTTGAAGGTTCAGGGCTTGGATTCATCAGGGGCTGCTCGGCTGCAGCGATTAGAAAAGTGAACAAAAGAAAGGGATTGACTGACTGTTGAAGCAGAAATAATGCCGTATACGTATAAATTATAGGCTAAGCATCTGCCGAGTCAAAGTATTTTCGTCGAATCTGTGCTGGAAAACCATTAGCAGGCATTCCGAGGGCTTGGGGGTGTGGCAAAAAACTAAGCCAGAAATATTGATCCACATCTTGAATCTGTTAAACATCAAGGTAAACTGTTTAAATGAAATGTCAACCCCTTTGATGAAATTATCAGATTCATGATCTGTTTTGCTTCTGAGGTGTTGAAATAGGGTGTTTGAAGCCCGTTTTTGGCCGTATTGATGTGATATCTTGGCTTTCTCTGCCGTTCTCTTCTTGTTCTTCGATCGGTTAACACGTTTTCTTGTTAAACGACCTCTGTTTGCTGATGTTTGCGAGTGCCTGCTTTGCCCAAGTCCAATTCCCCCTCCACGACGCCCCTGGCTGCAGATAGAGATGGTGCGCAAACCGGCGCACAATTGGCGAATGCCTCGGCGTCGTTGACCCGCGCTAAACCCGCCAAGCGCGTCAGTATCCGCGAGATCGCTCGGCAGGCCGGGGTGTCCACCGCGACCGTTTCGATGGTCCTCAACGATAATCCCAAGATCACTCCCGCCACCCGCGAAAAGGTCCGCAAGGTCATCGACCGGGCGGGATATCAGCCCAATCGCATCGCCCAGTCGCTTTCGGGCAAGTACACCCGGGTACTGGGCGTGCTGTTGCCGACGCTCCGCCACGCCTTGGCCGACCCGTACTTCGGCGAACTCATCTCCGGCATTTGCGACCGCGCCGCCCGCCTCGGCCACAAGGTCACGCTCGAGTCTGCCAAGCCCGACTTCATCCGCGAGAAGAAACACCTCGAGCTCTTCGATCGCCGGTATGTCGATGGCGTGTTGTGCATCGGGTTTAACGATCGGCATGTCTTTTTGAAAGACTTCGCCAAGGCGGGGCATCCGATGGTCGTGGTGAACAACCAGTTCGATTCGTGGGGCGTGGACCAGGTCGTATGCGACTACCGCTCGGGCACCGACCAGGTCATGACCTATCTCCAGCAGCTCGGCCACGCGAAGATCGGTCTGGTCCACGGCTCGCCGGACGTATTTACCTCCCGCGTCATCGTTGATGTTTTCAAGCACCGCACGCCTAACCTCGACGGCTCTTTCCTCGAAGACGGCCGATTCACCGAAGAGCACGGCATCCAAGCCACCAATACATTGCTTGATCGCCACCCCGACCTCACCGCCATCTTCGCGGGCAACGACAAGATGGCGCTCGGTGCGATCCGCGCCCTGACGCAGCGTGGCATCAAGGTGCCCGAGCAGGTGTCGGTCGTAGGCTTTGACGACATTCCCTATTCTCAATACGTCACGCCCGCACTCACTACGGTGCACCTGCCGTTCTACGAAGCGGGTGATCTGGCTTGTGAACGACTTATCCAACGCATCCGCGGCAAAAATGACCGCATCAACGAAACGCTTTCGACACACCTGGTTCTTCGTGAATCCACCGGCCTCGCGCCTCGGGCCTGATTTACGGCACTCAAGGCGCTGCAGTCAGTTTTCCGTTTAGCGGGTGGCACGCAGTGCCCCGCTCTGGCCAAACATCGATCCAGTTCAACGCGGGCCCCTTTGGGGTGCTCGCTTAATACCGACTTCTCTCACCATCACTTCTGCGAGTTTTCCCGTGAATCCACGCCCTCTACTCCATCGGTTGTTGCTGTCTGCATGTCTGTTGTTCACCTTCTCCGCAGTCGCGGTGGAGCACACCTTCGAGCTCGACCCCACGGGCTGGCACGAGGCCCCGCAAAGCGTGGCGGTGGCCGGCACGTTCAACGGCTGGAACATGACCACCCACCCCATGGAGCGGAACAGCGACGGCCTCTACACCGCCACCCTCGACCTCGACCCGGGCATCTACCTCTACAAATTCGTCATCAACGGCAGCGACTGGATCAACGACAAGGTCCACTCCGACGCCGAGCTCGAAGAGCCCGACGGCCACGGCGGGATGAACTCGGCGGTGCTCGTGGGTGAAGACGCCCGTAAGCTCCCGGCACCCGAGTCGAACCACATCCGCAAAGAAGCGATCCGTCACAACCCCGATGACTTCACGCATCGTAGTGTGGTTAACAAGAATCTACTGCTGCTCGGTTTAGAAACTCAAGCTGGCGATGTTGAAAGCGTTACCGCAGTAATTCGAGAATCTATTTTTTCTTGGAAAAAGCACGAACTCATGCTCGAAAGCACTGAGCTGGGAATCGATACATGGGTCGGTCTGATTCCTATCGACATGACGCCGACGGAGTACATGTTCGACATCCATGACGGCAGCGATGTGAAGGTCTACACCAAGGGAGGCGTTTCCCATTTACGTGAAGATCGACGGATGTACTTCCCTTTCAAAGTCGATATGACCCCCACCTTCACCACGCCCGACTGGGCCAGGCACGCGACGTGGTACCAGATCTTCCCCGAGCGGTTCCGCAACGGCGATCCGTCCAACGATCCCGGTGACGCGGAGTATGAAACCCTGCTGCCGTGGACGTCCGACTGGTGGAAGGTGCGCACGGATGCGGGAGAGGCCCGCGGCGACGACAACTTCTACACCGGCCACGGCAATGTCTGGCGGCGGCGTTACGGCGGAGACATCCAGGGCGTGCGCGAAGCCTTGCCGTACCTGCGCAAGCTCGGCGTCAACGCGATCTACTTCAACCCGATCTTCGAGGCCGACTCGATGCACAAGTACGACACCGCCGACTTTCGGCATGTCGACGACAACCTCGGCGTCAAAGCGAAGAAGCGTTTCGAGCAGGTCTCCGGCGAGACCGACGACCCCGCGACCTGGGGTTGGTCAGAATCCGACAAGCTCTTCCTCGACTTCCTGCAGGACGCCAAAGCGATGGGGTTTAAGGTGGTGATCGATGGCGTGTTCAACCACGTGGGCACGTCACACCCGTTCTTCCAAGACCTCTTGAAGAACGGTAAAAATTCCCGTTACGTCCATTGGTTCGAGATCACGGATTGGGACAATGACCAATTCCGCAGTGACTGGAATCCGCACGGCATCGGCTACGTCGCCTGGGATGGACCCAACGGCGCCCTGCCCGTGTTCAAGAACGACCACGAGACCGGGCTGGGCGACGGGCCCCGCCAACACATCTTCGCCATCACCGAGCGATGGCTCGACCCCAACGGCGACGGTGATCCGTCCGACGGCGTCGACGGCTGGCGGCTCGACGTGCCGGGCGATATCGCGCACCCGTTCTGGGTCGAGTGGCGGCAGCTCGTGAAGGGCATCAACCCCGAGGCGTACATCACCGGCGAGATTTGGCCTTGGGCGCATCCCTGGCTTAAGGGCGATCAGTTCGATGCGGTGATGAACTACCAGTTCGCCATGCCCGCGGTCGATTTTTTTGTCGATAAACAGCTCACGCCTTCGGAATTCGCCCAGCGGTTAAACCGGGTTGCGTACAGCTACCCGATGCAGGTGAGCCTGGCGCAGATGAATTTGTTTGATAGCCACGACACCGACCGTCTCGCGTCGATGTTCGTGAACCCCGGCCGATCGTACGACGGGCAGAACCGCCTCCAGGACACCGGGCCGAACTACGACCCGCGCAAACCCAACAAGGTTGAGATGCGACGCATGAAGCTCGCCTTGGCCTGTCAGTTCACGTTCGTCGGCGCTCCGATGATCTATTACGGCACCGAGGCGGGCATGTGGTCGCCCGACGATCCGAGCAACCGCCAGCCGATGACCTGGCCCGATCTCGAGCCGTATGACAACCCGCAGATTAAATTTGACCAGGAGATGTTCGACGACGTGCGTCACCTGATGGCGATGCGCCACACATACGAAGCCCTGCGCCTCGGCGCGTTCCACCCGATCTACACCGATGATGCACACGGCGTGCTGGCGTATGAACGCGTCCTTGGCGACGAGCGGGTCTATGTCGTCCTCAACAACAGCAACCGTTCACGGGATATCTCTTTGCCGTTGGCGGCGGGGCGGTACATCGATGTTTTAGCGCCCGGCAATACTGAGGCCGTTGAATCCGAACGCCCTGAAGAACGAGTCACGTTGGCGATCACTGGCGATGCTGAGGTGATGGAGATCCAAGACGACAAGACCGCGAAGCTTTCCATTAGAGCGTATCGCGCGGCGGTGTTCGTGCCTGCTCCAAAGGATTGACCTTTAAGCCCCAGGTCAGTGACCCGGGCCGCCGCGGCATCGGTGTTGCAAATAACTTGATTCAAGCAGTCATGATCCAAGTCCGTAGCTTGTTGTGATGACGCGTCTATCGATCATCCAACCCGAGACGGCCCGGGGTCGATGACCCCCGGCTAAAGTTGCGGCAATCCGCACAAAAACGTTACCGCTTGTGAGGCGGGTTTTCTGCGGTACGCTTGCGAGATGGCTTGGACTTTTTCTGACGAAGTGACCTTCACGCCCAACGCCGTGACGCCTGGAAGTCTTGGTGCATTCGATAAGGATACGCCGCTGAGTTCGGGTGACGGCGGACGCATGCCTTTCGCGTTATCCGCCACCCCGGGTGTTCCCGGAGGCTTGTCGCCGCGGCGGACGGCGATCATGTTCAAGCCCGTTGGGGCGACCTGCAACCTGGCGTGTGACTACAGCTACTACTTGCCGGTCGCCAATGGCTATGAAGCGCCAGCCAAGCGGATGTCGCGTGAGGTGCTGGAGAGCGTATTGGCGGGCTACCTGCCCGAGGTATCGATCGCTTGGCAGGGCGGTGAGCCGACGCTTGTGGGGTTGCCGTGGTTCAAGAGGATGATCGATTTGGTCGAGAAGCACCGACGCCCGGCCAAACGGTGAACCACGCGATATAGACCAACGGCACGCTGCTTAACGACGACTGTAGCGCTTTCCTCCACCAGCACCAGTTCCTCGTCGGCTTGTCGCTTGACGGAGTCTTACGCGACCACGACCACTACCGCAAAGATCGGAAGCAACGCGGCACCTACCAGCGTGTACTCTACGGCAGGGCGATCCTGCAGAAGCACAAGGTTGAGCACAACCTTTTGGTCGTGCTCAACGACCGCAACGTCGCTCGGCCGCGCGAGGTCTGGCGGCAACTCATGGCGTTGAGGGCGGATTGGATCCAGTTCATCCCCGCGGTCGAGTGGGTGCACGATCCCGAGGCCAGGGAGATCGTGCGTGGAAGACCGCCGACTTCTCTCCGCCCGGCGAGGCTTACGGCCGATTCCTCATCCAAGTCTTTGATGACTGGTTTGCCCACCACCGCCACCGCGTGTCGGTCCGCATGTTCGACGCGGTGCTGAGCATCCTGGCCCGCGGTTACTCAACCGAGTGCACCTTCGGCCATACGTGTGCCGGGCAGGTCACGCTCGAACACGACGGCAGTGTCTACGGCTGCGACCATTTCGTCGAGCCCAGTTGGCGGTTGGGCAAGGTCTCGCCGCCCGTCGCGTTGACATGCAAGGGGCGAAAGCTCGACGAGCCTGAGCGCAAGAGTATCGCATCGCTCGACTCAGACTGGATGGGGCGGCTTGATTCGTCACGGTTTGAAATGTTCGCCAAGCGCAAGCAAGACCACGGCGCGATGTGTCGGGCGTGCGACTTCCGTCAGGTTTGCAATGGTGGTTGCCCGAAGCACCGTCCGGTACGAGGCAGTCGGCCCGCGCCCAGTACGCTGTGCTCGGGTTACCGCATGTTTTTCGCCCATGCGATGCCGCGCTTGGAATGGCTCGCAGGATACATCCAGCGGGGTGATGTCCCGCCCGCAGAGGTGCCGTCGTCGATCATGCCGCGGAATTCGCGTAAGCCTCGGGTGAAAACACGTAAAAAGCGGCGGTAACACGTACCTGACGCGGAAACGAATCCTTTTGGCGGCTGCAAGCACGAATGGGAGGGCGAGGCCCCGCTGAGCCGCGAAGTTTCTGCGACATATGGCTCGGCAGGAGCCTCGCCCTCCCGTCGCATCGCGCGGGTTGAGAGCTTTGGCCAACCTAAAAAGAAGCCCGCGTATTCGATACGCGGGCTTCGTGAAGATCGTTTGGGGGTGGGGCTCAGGCCCCGACGCCCGCCAGCTCGGGCAGCGTGAGGTTGACGCCGAACTTGCCGGGCTCGAAGTAGTGGATCTTCGATTGGTCGAGGTAGACCTTGACCGACGCGTTTTCTTCCAGCGGCTCGGCCTTGACGCGGGCGGTGGCTTTATCGCCGTCGCCGCCGTTGTTGAGGTCGCCGTTGGACAGGAACACGTCCATGGTGTTGCCCAAAGGCTCGGTGACGTCGACGGTCATGTTGACCGTCTGCGACTCGGTGCTGGCGAACTCGGTGGGGCGGAGGAACATGCCTTCGGGGCGGACGCCCATGACGACTTCGCTGCCGACCTTGCCCGCGGCCAATTCGGCGTGGTGGCCGGTGAGTTCAACGCTGACGCCGTGGTTCGATTTGAACCAGGTGCCGCCGTTCTCGGCAACGAGTTGGCCATCAAAGAAGTTCATCGGCGGGGTGCCGAGGAATGCCGCGACGAAGCGGTTGACCGGGCGGTCGTACACCGTGATCGGCGTGTCGCACTGCTGGATCAGACCTTCGGACATGACGCAGACGCGGTCGCCCAGCGTCATCGCTTCTTCCTGGTCGTGGGTCACGTAGATCGTGGTGGTGGTCAGACGCTTGTGCAGGCGTTTGATTTCCGCGCGGGTCTCAACCCGCAGCTTGGCGTCGAGGTTGGACAGCGGCTCGTCGAAGAGGAACACCGCGGGGTCACGGACGATCGCCCGGCCGAGCGCGACCCGTTGGCGTTGGCCGCCGGACAAAGCTTTGGGTTTGCGGTCGAGCAGTTCGGTGATGCCCAGGATGTCGGCCGCGTCGCGGACACGCTTGTCGATCTCGGCTTTGGGGAACTTGCGCAGTTTCAGGCCGAAGGCCATATTCTTGTACACCGTCATGTGCGGGTACAGGGCGTAGTTCTGGAAGACCATCGCGATGTCGCGGTCCTTGGGGGGCACGTCGTTGACGACGCGGTCGCCGATGCTGATTGTGCCGCCGGTGATTTCTTCGAGGCCGGCGGTCATGCGGAGCGTGGTCGACTTACCGCAGCCCGACGGACCGACGAGCACCATGAATTCGCCGTCGGCGATATCGAGGTTGATGCCTTTCACGGCGGTGACGTTGCCGGGGTAGGTCTTGACGACATCTTTGATCGTGACTTGAGCCAAGGTTGGGGTCCTGCATCGAGGAAAAGTCGGCGGTGAGCGGCCGACTCGAGAACGTATCGGAACTGGTATTGAGCTGAAAAGTTTACCACGCGAATTGGCCTGGGCCAAGGGATGCGCAGGGGATAACCAGCAGAAGATAAGTTGGCGAAAGTAGAGAGTGGGTCAGGCGGCCTGACGTTGTTCCAAAACGTTTTGCACGAGCGAAAGCAGGTGTTTCGCGCTGAACGGTTTGGATTCGAGATGGCAGATGTTGGTCTGGGCCCGGTCTTCATCGGGCACGGTGTGGCCCCGGCCGGTGAGCATAATGACGGGGGTCTCGGCGGTTTCCGAGGCGTTGCGAAGCGCGGTGCTGAATTCCAGGCCGTCCATCTTCGGCATGTTCAGATCGGTGATGGCCAACGCCGGGCGGTGTTCCAATGCCAGCTTAAGTGCTTCTTCACCGTTGCGGGCCACGACCACGTTGTAGCCCGCCTTGACCAGCTTGGCTTCAACGACGTACACGATATGCGTTTCATCGTCGGCGATCAGGATGGTGGCGGGGCTAGAGGGCGTAGGCATAGAGCAAGACTCCATATGATTTATCGGCAGGATCGGGGGCGGGCTGAATGAGGAATTTCCGGTGCTTTCGCCTCAGGGCTCGTCGAGTTCTCGCCGATAACTGCCGCGGACGATGGGCGGGGCGGCGGAGAGAACTTCGCGCACCGACAGTTCGTCGAAATGCATGTCTTGGTTACCGGTGGCGGTGACACCGTAGACGTAGGTGAGAGTCGGTTCGAAGGAATAGGACGGGGTGAGGTCGAACTGGTAGTAGGTCCAGTCGAGCGAGCCGGTCGCCCGGTCCTCTTCGTAATCGATGGACAAGCCGCGCGAGTTGAACAGGCCCAGCTTGACGTCCACCACCGAGCTTTCGAGTCGGGCCCACGCCGACACCCGGTAGGTCTTACCGGATTTGATGGCGCCGTCGGCAAAGTCTTGCTTCATCGCGACGAGTTGGCTTGTCCGGCTGTCGAGTTCGAGGGACGTGGTGCCGCTGTGGGGGTTGTCGGTCCTGGCGTCGAGGTCGCCGAAGATGACCGAGATGCCGTAACCGCTGGTGCCCGCTTCCATGTCGCCGTTGGTCACCATCTCGGGGCCCAGCGTCGCCCCGCCGCCGATCTCAATACTCGCCAACCGGACCGCATCGCCGTAAGCGACACGGACGGTTAAGCGAGCGGAGTCGTTCTCATCGTCAGCGAGGTCGCCGTCCCCTTCATCACTAAGCTTGTAACGAAACACGCCGCCCACCGCGATCGCCTCGTCGCTGGTCCAGACGTCATGGGTGTGGTTGGTCCGCCAGAAGCTGTCTTGCCCAAGCCGGGTGTGGATGACTTCGAGCAAAGAGTCGGCGAACTGCTGGGCCTGCACCGCGTCTTCACGGACTTGGATGTCGGTGTGTTGGAGGCGGACGGCATACATCCCCGAGAGACCGATCAGCCCGACGATCAAGGTGACCGCCAAGACCAAGACCATGGCTGAACCCTCTCGCCCCTTCCGCCTTACTGCAAGTTGTGGAATGCGATGTCGAAAGTAGCTCTCAAGGCTCATGGTCGATCAGTCCCCACCCCGGGTTGATCAACCCCGGTGTGACAATCTGTGACCAGAAATGTCTATCGGCTTAAAATATGAAAACTTTGTCAAATTTTCTTAGAAGCTATCTAACGCCTGCTGATAACTCCCGCGCTGCGGGTTTGGGATATTCCCCGAGAAGCTGTGACTCACAAGCCGTACCGCGTTGCCGTGCATGACCCGCACCAAGAGCCGGGCGTCGTCGTCCATGTTGTTGGCGAGGTCGGCGTCCTGATCGTCGAGCAGCTTGAAGCGCAATGTGCTGTTCTGTCCGATAATTTCGGCTGAGGACCAGGTGTCGTGCGTGTATCGGGTCCGCCAGTTGCTATCTTCGCTGAGCCGGGTGTGGATCAGCGGGATCGCCGAGTCGGCGTAATGCTGGGCCTGGGCGGCATCGGAGCGGAGCTGCACGTCCGCGTGGGCGAGCCGCACCGCCCACAACGAAGACAACCCGATCACGCCCACGATCAACGTGACCCCCAGGACCAACACGAGAACGGACCCGCGTTGGCGTGCAGCATGTTGAGTAGCGGACGCGTGTTTCACGGCGTGCCCTCCGCCATCGCCTCGGCGTTCGGCCAAGCCGAGGTCATCAAGCCCGTGAGTTGGGCGAGCTTCTTCTCGCCGATCAGGACCTGCACCACCACGCGTTTCACGCCGGTCTCCGAGGACTGCGGCGCGACGGGCGCATCCGCTTCGACCCAGTACACCACCGCCTTGCGTGTAAACCGCTCCGCACCCGGGATGGTGTTGCCCGACGCATCGGTCGGCGGAGACTCGGTGAAGTTGTGGTAATCATCCGCGTCGTCCAGCGAGACATGCAGATTCAACGATTCACCCAGTTCGATGCCAAACACCACGCCGCCGTCCGGGTCTTCGTACGGGCGCGACAGGATTTCGTTGAGCAGGTCTTCGGCCAGGATCAACGCCTGCTCCCGGTCGGCGTAGCGCGACTGGGTCAACTTCGAAGCGCCGACCAAGTTCATCGCCACCACAAACAACCCGCCGACCAGCAGCGTCGCGATTGCGGTCTCCACTAGGGAGAACGCGCGTCGTGATGTTCGGGGTCGTTGGTTTGGCATGGCGTGCTGGGCGGAAACTCCAGAGCGGTGATGAGGCTTACGGGTTGACGGTGACGCTGCCGCCGGTGCTGAGGCGCAGGTGTTCGAAACGGATCCCGGTTTCGCCCGAGGCGAGGTACGGCTGAATGTAGGTGTAGGTCAGCCCCGAGTCGGGCACGTAGGCGTAGCTCCCGATGATTGTCCCGTCGACCTCAAAAGCCACCTGGTTGTTGCCCGGGTCGGCGGTGAGGGCGATGTGGAGGACCTCGGTGGAAGCGGCGATGTGTTTGGCGAGGGTGCTCAGGGTTCCGCCCGAGTCCTTGCTGTAGAGCGACACCGTTTGCTGGCCGGCGGTGAGCGAGACGCCGACGACAAACGCGGCTTCGCGCGACCCATCGTTGTCGACGCGGAACTCGATGCCGCCGCCGAGGCTGTTGTCGGTCGTGTCCTGCAGCCACGCTTCGAGGCGGGCGGGTGTGGTGAGGGCCGAGGACTCGGTCAGCTGGAGCGTGTCGTCCACCGTCCACGCGCCGCTGCCGGTCAGTCCTGCGGCATTGAACGTCGGGTTGCCCTGCCACTCGGCCGATCCGTCGCCGTCGCGGTCGAGCGCGGTGGGGTCGGCGTTGAAGTCGGCGATCCAAATCCCATCCACCGCCATGGGCGTATTGGCCAGCGGGACGGTGAGGTGGTGAGTCGTGCCGTTGGCGTCGCCATGGACCAAATCAACCGTGATGGCGGTGAGGTAGGCTTGGGTGTACGTCCAGTCGTCACCGGTCTCTTCGTAGGTGCCGTAAACGAAATGCACTAGGCGGTCATTGTTCGAGTACGTCCAGTTTTGCCCCCCGTCGTTGGAGCGGATTAGGTTCTTTGTCGCGGTGTTGTCGTACCTGAACTGCCCGGCGTCGCCTCCGCTTTCTTGTTCGAAGACGAGGGCGAAGTCTTCACCGCTAGCGAAAGGTCCGGCGGGGGCGAAAACTGTTTCCGACCAGTCGAAGCTGCTCGTGAGATTGCTCTCCCGCATCGTGACCGATTCTGTGACCGTAGCGGATGGCTCGTTACCGTCCATGGGGCGGATCTGCGCGAAGTATTGGCCGGTAGCGCTGCCTCCGGCTTGGGCGTACACCAGAGCGCGGGTCACGTGGTAAGACGTGGCTTGGCTGGGCAAAATCGGAGTGATCTGAGCGGCAAGCAATTGGTTGTTGTCGAGGTTAGAGCCTTGTGCGTCGTTGACTTCGGAGGTGTCATAGCTCGACAGCAGTACTTCGGCCGACTGTGTGGTTGCCCCCGGGAAGACTCTGGCTAGGTCAAGGGTCGAATAGGTGAGCGTAAAGGCCTGTACGGGTTCAAGAACCGGGATAGCACTTCCGCTATTGACGGTGCGGGTGAGCGGTGCGCCTGCGGTGTCGGCCCAGGCGTAGGTAATGACTTCGGGTTGCCCGTCGCCATCACGGTCGGGCAGGTTCAGCGTCACGGAGGTCGCGGTGCGGTTGAGCAGTTCGGTACAAGCACGCAGGTCGTCGCGGAGTTGGTGCAGGGCTCGCGCAGTGTCCACGGTGGCCGAGGCCGGGGTGGTCTGGGTGGGCAGGGCACGCGACGCCAGCACGATGGCCGAGGACATGCCCACCAGCAGCACCGAGACGACAGCGAGGCTGATGACCATCTCGATCAACGAGAAGCCGGGGGACCGGAAGCGGTGGGGGGCGGCCGTCATTGGATGGTCGCCTTCCCGGTTTCGGCGTTGACGGTGATGGTGCGCGTGAGCCCGCCGACCTGGAGCGTGGCGGTCCCGCCGGAGTCGGGCTTGCCGTAGCCGTCGAAGACGAGGTAGATGTCGCCGCCGAAGTTGGCCGACACGAGATCGCAGAAGTACGGGTCCTCATCCAGCGGCGTCTGATACGTCAGGGTTGGGTCGTAGGACGTGGCCCGGGCGGTGACCTCGAGTTGGTTGTGGAATACGCGGAACCAGACGGTCACGTCGGCGCTGGTGGCGGCGGCTTCGGTCTGGGCGTTTTCGAGGAAGGCCACCACGTGGTTCGCCGCGGCGTCGATCCGGTAGCGCGACAAGGCGTCGGCGTAACGCGGCACCGCCATCGCGGCGACCAAGCCGACGATGACCAGGGTCAGTACCAACTCCACCAGGCTGAAACCCCGGCGGGTTCTCGTGAATCGATGTGTGGGCGTTGGGCCAAACACAAGGGCTCCTCGGAGCAAACGGCGTGGACGGTGAGAAACAAAAACGGCGACACAGCGGTGGGCCGTGTCGCCGTGATACGGCTAGTGAGTCGGGCAGGTATCAGCCCGTTGGGTCATCGCCCAATGTTCGTCGTGTCGTTGGCGTAGATCTGGCCGGTGGTCTGGTTGTACAGCCAGCCGACCGAGGTGTCCGCGTCTTGGGTGGAAGGCGCGGCGACTACAGCCTTGACACCGGTGGCTCCTACCGCAGCACCGACTTTCAGAGCGGGCACGGAGTGCAGATACGGGCCGTAGGGGTAGTCGGCGTCCTTCGCGGCACTGGTGGCGCCAGCGAGGTTGGTGTACTGGGTCAGTTGTGCTTCGAAGGTCGCGGCGAGCGGGTAGGTGCCGTTGTGTTCGGCGCCGTACATCTCGATGGCGTTACGCAGGACGGCGAGGTCGCCGCTCAGGGCGGAGTCACTCGCACCTGCAGCACCACGGCTGAAGCGGGGGATGGCGATTGCGGCGAGCAGGCCGACGATGACCACAACGATCACGAGTTCGACCAGGCTGAATCCACGGGCTTTCGGGTTGGCGTACATAACTTTCTCCAATATTGAGCTGAGCATCGAACGGACGTCTTTATCGAAAGCCGTCCAACCCCCCGTTGCTAGGTGATTCATCGGGATTTACCCCGTGCTGCTTAATCCACGAGAAAGGCGATAATCCCGAAACGGACGTTCAGGGTATGGGTAGAACACCCTAAAAAATGAAATTACTGGACCACATCGAGGTGGACTTTGATCCGGATTCCTCCGCCAGCCCAAATGACCCAGCGGTCGCCGATCTTGGTCAATGTCATGCCGTCTCGGACCTCACCGAGGCGGGTGGCTTGGCCGTCGATCATGGCGTAGGCACCTTGCGGGCTGGCGTACACCGCGTCGAGCGGATTGCGGTCGGCAAAAGCGCGGGGGTCGAATTCACGTTGGGGTGCGGCGGCTTGCGCGGGAGCGGCGGGCTGCTGCCAGCGGGACGACGGACGGAAAGCATCCGGCGTGGTGTCGGGCAGGTGCTTGCCGGCTCGTGACAGACGCTGGGCCAACGAGGTGGTGTCCTGCGACGGGCCGGAGAGATCCAGGGCCGCCACGTCCATGGCTGTCGTCTGGGTAACGATAGCAGGCGCGGGCGCGATGGCCGCGACGCTCGGGCCGGCGGCGTGGGCTTGGGTGGGGCCACTCATCGACCCGCCCATCAGTGCCCGGTCCAGCAGGAAGATACCGCAGGCCACGCCCGCGACGGTGATCAGGATTTTGCGCTCTTTGGTGAGTGCCATAACACCCAAGAAATCGATACAGCTCGCCACGAGGCAAGTCGATTTCACTCCATGCAATGCAAATTCTTTTATCGGTCGTCAGCCGCGGCTTGAAGGCTCAGCACGCTGTCGCCCACCGCAGTGAACCACACCAGACTCAGCTCGGCCCGCGGACGCGGGTTGGCTTCGCGGGGGTTGCTCTTGAGCTGCATGCCCACCACGCTGATGTCGGGGAAGGATGTGTGAAGTGCCTCGAGGTAAGCCAGATATGCGGGGAATCCGGCCTGCGCTTCGAGCCGAAGGGCGGTGAGGTCGTAGTTCTCGTCCGGCGTCGTTTCGCCCGGCTGAAGCTGCAATACCTCGACGCCTTGGACTTGGGCCAATTCGATCAGCGATGCGATCTGGCGGTTGAGTTGCCGGGGGTCTCCGAGCTTCACGGGCATGGAGTCGAGCGCTTCGCGGCGATCGGCCATCTTGGTGTTCAAGATCTCGAGTTGAGCTCCGAGCTGTTCAGCGTTGCGGCGCTCGTTCTCCGCCGCGGCGTTGATCTGGTCGGCCTTGCTGGCGCGCTCGTGGTTGGGTTCGACCACCCAGGCGTAGGCCATCCACGTCAACGCCACGGCCGCGATCACGCCGCCGCTCCAGACCAACCACGCGGGTTGTTGTTTCACGCTGAACGGCATCACTGGCTCCCCTCGGCGTGGCTGGCTTCGTGCAACTCGCAACGCAGGACAAACGCCGTGGCGGTGCGATCACGGAACGGCTCACGCCGCGACGATTCGATCTTCACGACGTCAAACAAACTTGCGTCTTCCAGGCGTAAAGCAAACGATGAGACGGTCCAGGGGTCCGCCGCGATACCGCCGAGCGTGACCCACGCACCCGCTTCGATCGTCGGGCCGGTGGTGCCCACCGAGAAATCGTGCAGCACCACGTCCGGCCCGGCGGCCTGCGCGACCAGTCGCAACAGCGTGCTCCAGTCGGGGCGTTCAGAAAGAACCCGGCTGCCCGCAAGTTGGTGGTTGGCTTCGACCAGGTCTCGCTTGAGCGTGTCGACTTGTTTACGCAGGACCGCGACGTGTTCGGTGTCGACCGCCAGCGTCTGCGAGGCGGCTTCGGTGGAACGGGGTGGGTTGAGCGTGAGATAGCACATGGTCGCCACGAACAGCAGCGACAGGTACACCGCGATCGCGGTCAGGCCGTGACCAACGCGCTTGCGTTCCCTTCGACGGGTGAGGATTGGGGCCGGGATGAGGTTTACGCCGCCGCCCATTTGACCTCCTCGGGGTGCAAAGCCATCCCCAAAGCGACCGCGAAACTCGCGGTCTGGTGCAGCGACACCACTTCGATCGGCTTGGCCAGCGTGGCCAAGCGCAGCTGTTGTTGCAGTTCATAGCTCAACGCGGGCACCGCCGCGCCGCTGCCCACCACGGCCAAACGCTCGATCGGCAGATCGGTGTAGATCCGCGCGGCGTAATCGATCGCGGGCTCGGCTTCTTGCACGAGGCTGCGGATGAAGCCGATCAGCGCTTTGCGTACCGGCTCAGCGTAGTCATGCTCGACATGAATCAGCCCGTAGGTCGTCAGGCTGTGCCGCGCCGACTCTTGTGAAAGGCCGTGCTCAGTCAAGCGTTTCTCTGCTTGATTCAAGCCGGCGTCGAGCAGGGCGCGTTGGTAGACCACGTTTCCGTCGTGGATCAGCGTGAGCTCGGTGCTGTCAATCTCGATGTCCAGCACGGCGGTCAGCTGCGACTGATCCCGGTCGGCCGGTTCCAGCACCCGGCCGATCGCGCAGGCCCGGCTGTCCAAAGCCAAAACCGTCAACCCCGCCGCCTCGAATGCGTCGAGTAATGCGGTGGAGGTGTCGTGTTTGCAGCCGTTGACGCAGACCGCGGTCTGTCGGCGGTGGCTCCCGGCGGGCGGCAGCCACGCGGCGAGTTCGTACGTGCCGGGCTCGAGGACGTG
This sequence comes from Planctomycetota bacterium, assembly GCA_039194345.1. GTDB lineage: Bacteria > Planctomycetota > Phycisphaerae > Phycisphaerales > Phycisphaeraceae > Algisphaera. The sequence goes on along the minus strand of JBCCWB010000015.1, from coordinate 12,907 downwards.
GGTGCGTTCGATTTCCAGCGCGGCCTCGAACATCGGGCCATCTTCGGTCTTGCCGTTCACTTCGACCAGGCCGCGGATGAGTTCGCCGTTGGGCAGTGAAACCACCAGCGATTGCCCGGTGAACGAGCGGCGCGACAGCACCGCGGCGAGGCGGTGGGCCTCGTCTTCATCGAACTGCTTACCGGGCCGCAGCCGAGACATCTCGATGGCTTCGCGGACTTCCCAACGGCCGTTGCGTCGTTGCAGTTGCATTGCGCGCAGGGTCGTATCGCCCAGGTCCAGGCCGATCGGAGTGGTGGTGGGGCGACCAATCATTCGCCACCTCCCGCCATCGCGGTCAGGTCGAACAACGGCATGAACATACTGACCGCCAACAGCCCGACCATCCCGCCGAGCACGATGAGGATCAACGGCTCGAGGATCTTGGTCAGCGAACGCACGATCACGTCGTTTTCTTCTTCGAGGAAGTCGGCCACGGTGATCAGCGACGGCGCGATCCGTCCGCTGGCCTCGCCGCTGCGGAACGCCTCGTACACCGAAGGCGTGATGAGGTCGGGGTTGTTGAAGGCGCTGCTGACCGGTTCGCCCTGGCCCACGGCTTGCTCGGCACGGGTAATGAGCGCGGCGTAGTGCCGGTTGCCCGCGGAGGCTTTGACCAGCTCCAAAGTCTGCAGCAGCGGCAGGTGGCTGTTCATCAACACACCCAGCAGCCGTACGATGCGGGCGGTGACAAAGCTGCGGGTCAGCTTACCGATGATCGGCATGCGGATCGCCACGGTGTGCAACGTTTCTTGGCCGCCATCAGTCCGCAGCCAGGCGTACAGCCCCACGCCGCTTGCGATAAGCACCCCGATCACGCCCCACCAATACCCGCGCAACACCTCGCTGGCGAACATCGTCGCCTGCGTGGTCGGCGGGATCGGCACATTCAAGGATTGAAACAGCTGCGTGAACCGCGGCACGACCACGATCAGCGTGACGCACAGCACCACGACCACCACGGTGAGCAGGATCGCGGGGTACAGCAGCGCCCCGAGGATGCCGCTGCGCATCTGGATGTCTTTCTGGGTCAGCTTGACCAAACGGTCGAGCATGGCGGGCAGGTTGCCCGCGGTTTCCCCCGCCTCGATCAGGCTACGGAACACGCGGTCGAACAGGTGCGGGTATTGGGCCATCGCGGCCGAGAGGTTTGCGCCCTCTTCTACGCTCCGGCGGACCCCTGAGATCGCGTCGCGCCACAGCTCGTCCTTGGTCTGGCGTTCGATGCCTTCGAGGACCGAAACGACGGGCGTGCCCGAAGCGAGTAGCACTTGCATCTGCCGTGCCACGAACAGGAGGTTGCGTTGGCGTTGATAGCGCGCGCTCAATGAAATACGCGGGCCGTGGTCGGCACGCTTGGGCTTGGCGTCGCTGGTCTTAGCCCGGCGGGCGGTCGAGATGGTCGTGGGCATCGTGCTCAACCCGCAGCCCTCCGTTGCTCAGCCGCCGAGTCCTTTGCGCCTTCTTCCGGCTCGGACAGATCGTCGTTGTGAGTGACGCGCAAAATTTCTTCGAGGCTGCAGTCGCCACGCAGCGCGATCTCGACGCCTTCCTGACGTAGTGTTCGGCCGCCTTCATGCTGCCAGGCTTCGCGGATCTCGTGCGACGCCGCACCCCGGTGGACGAAGCGACGCAGCGCGGGCGAAACTTCCATGACTTCATACAAGCCGCAACGTCCGAGCATGCCCGAGTTGTGGCATTTGGCGCAGCCCGTGCCGCGAGCAAACGGCTTGCCGCTCTTGTCGGGGATGTCGGCATCCGCGAGCGCATCTTCGGTCGGGTAGTACTTGGTCTTGCAGTGAGGGCAGACCGTCCGCGCCAAGCGTTGCGCGACCACGCCGTTGAGTGCACCGCTGAGCAGATAAGGCTCGATGCCCATGTCCAGGAGACGTGCGACCGCGCCGGGCGCGTCGTTGGTGTGCAGCGTGGCGAGCACGAGGTGGCCGGTGAGCGCGGCCTGCACCGCGACGCGGGCGGTCTCTTGGTCGCGGATCTCGCCGATCATGATGACGTCGGGGTCCTGACGCAGGATGGAGCGCAGCGCTTTGGCGAAGCCGAGGCCGACTTGCTCGTTGACCTGGATCTGGTTGATCAGGTCGAGTTGGTATTCGACCGGGTCTTCGACGGTGACGATGTTGCGCTCGGGCGAGCGCAGAAGATCGAGACCGGAGTAGAGCGTGGTGGTTTTGCCGCTGCCGGTCGGGCCGGTGACCAGGACCAGACCGTGCGGCTGGTGCAGCATGGTTTTGAAGGAATCGAGCGCTTCGGTGCGGAAGCCGAGGTCCTCCATGCGCACGCGGAGGTTCCGCTTGTCCAGCACGCGGACAACGAGCTTCTCGCCCAGCAGCGTCGGCATGCTCGAAACCCGCAGGTCGATGTCCTGTCCGTCGGCGACCAGACGGACCCGGCCTTCTTGCGGCAGGCGTTTCTCGGCGATGTCCATCTTGCCGATGACTTTCACCCGCGAGACGATCGCGCTGTGCATCCCCGGCGGGGGCGACATCAGGTCACGCAACACGCCGTCGACGCGGTAGCGGATGCGCGTCGATCGTTTGTCGGGCTCGATGTGCAGGTCGCTGGCGCCGTCTTTGATCGCGGTGAGCATCGCCACGTTGACCAGGTTGACGATCGGGCTGCCCTCGACCATACGGTCCAGGCTGGCGTCGGGGTCTTCGTCGACCTGTTCGCGTTCGATGACCTCAACGTCGGTCTCGGCCAGCGACGTCAGGAACGCATCGACATCCACGTCGTCCCCGGCGTAACGCTTGATAAAGTCGCGGATCTCGGCTTCGAGCGCGAGCACCGGACGCACCCGGCAGCCGGTGAGCTGACGCAAGCGGTCGATGGTGGGCAGCGACTGCGGCTCGGCCATCGCGATGGTCATCGTGCCGTGCACTTTGAACAGCGGGATGACACGGAGGCGTTCGGCTTCTTCTTGGCCGATGACTTTCAGTAACGCCGGGTCCATCAGGCCGTGGCGGAGTTGCACGCCCTTTACGCCGAGCGACTCGGCGAGCGTGTGGACGAGCTGGCCGGAGTTGATCACACCCGCCTCGACCATGATCTCGCCCAGCAGCTTGCCGCTGGATTTTTGTTTACCCAATGCTTCTTCAAGTTGCTGCTGGGTCACCGCGCCGTCGCGCAGCAGCAGATCGCCGATGCGGGCACGGGCTGTGGCGTTGCGCGGCGTGCGCGAAGCTTCGGAGCTAGGCGGAGTCGGGGTGCTCACAGGAAGCTCCTCACCGCGGTGTTGACGTCTTGGTAGTGGTCGAACATGCCCGCAAGTTCGGTGAGGTCGAACACGGTGCGGAGGGTTTCATTGGCGCCGGAGAGACGCAGCGACTGGCCGGTCTGCTGCAGCGACTTGGCGGTGTCGGCGAGGATTTCAAGGCCCGCGCTGTCGAGGTAGGGCACGCTCGAGACGTCCACGACCAGCCGGCCCATGCTCGTGCGCAGGGTCTGCTCGAGGCGGCCGCCGAAGACTTCGGCGTCGTCCTGAATGATTGGGCCGTGGGGTTCAAACACCGTGACGGCCCCGACTTTTTGCGTGTCGATACGCATCGCGTGGCGGCTTCCTCGGGGTTAAGTCGAACTGACAGCGGCGTTGATCGGCAGACGCAGGGTGAAGGTGCTGCCCTTGTTGAGTTCGGATTCGACGGTGATGTCGCCGCCGTGCAAGCGGATGACGTCACGCGCCAAGGCGAGGCCCAACCCGCTGCCGCCGATGCCTTGCAGGCGGTCGTCCTGAGCGCGGTAGAACTTCTCGAAGACCTTGCCGAGTTCTTCTTCGTTGATGCCGATGCCGGTGTCGGTGACGCTGACGGTGAGGTCGCTGTCGGACTCCAGCAGTTGCACGCGGACTTTGCCGGCGGCGGGGGTGTACTTGAGCGCATTGCCCACGAGGTTGTGCAGCGCCAGGGTGATCTTCTCGCGGTCGCCCTGCACCACCGACAGCTTCGGCGGCAGGTCGAACGACAAGGCGATGTCTTTGTCTTTGGCTTGCGGCTGGTATTCGTGTTCGAGGGTCTGCACGATCTGATCGACCCGCACATCGTCGCGGCGAACCTTTAGCGAGCCGGCCTCGATCTCGGAGACCGACAGTACTTCCTCGACCACCCGGCCGAGGCGGAGCACCTCTTGGTTGATGACGTTCAGGCACTCGGCGCGGTCGGCGGTCTCGTCGTCGTCGAGATCGATCGCCCGTTCGAGATACAACCCGATGTTGGTCAGCGGGGTGCGCAGCTCGTGGGTGGCCTGAGCGACAAACAGGTTGCGCGATTGGTCGGCGGTACGCTGCTGGGTCACGTCTTCGAAGAAGACCAGGGCGCTGCGCAACTGGTTGGACTTGCCGACGGGGCGGATGGTGGCCCGCATGATGGTCTGGTCGTCTTCATCGTTGCTGAGTTCGAGCTCGACCGAACCGCCGCGGCTGTCGGTCTGGTCCAGCACGCCTTGTACGCGTTCTAGGAGGGGTTGGGTCCTAGGCAGGACCTTGTCCATCGGGGCGCCGATCAGGCGGTCACGGCTACGCATCAGCACGCGAGAAGCGGCGCCGTTGGCGGCGACGATTGTGGCTTCCGGGTTGATCAGGATCACGCCGTGGGGCAGGGCGTCGAAGGTATCGCTGTGGTCTTCGCTGCCGCTGGTGGAGAGGGTAAGCTCCTGCAACGCCTCGGCGTCGCGGGTGGCTTGACGGGCTTCTTCGAGCTCACCGACCAGGCGATTCCATTGCTGGCTGATCGCGTCGGGGGTGGCGGTGATGCGAAGGGCGTGCAGGTCGGGCTCGCCTTGGGACCAGCCCGACAGTGCCCCGCCGACATGTTCGAGCGTTCGGCTACGTTTGAGCATGGCCCGCAGCGTCAGGCCTTGGAAGGCCAGCAGAACCAGGCATAATGCCGCCGCAAACAGGTGTTTGTCGTCCAAGATGCCGTTGCTCAGAGCATCGGGCAGCCAAGCCGCGACGAGGACTGCACAAGACACGCAAGCAAGGCCCGCGGTGGCGCTGGCCAGCAGGCGCAGCGACGTCCTCGGCGGTCGCCCTGGGTGCGATGTCGGGGGGGACGTCTTGTGTCCCATGGATAAGCCTCCGAGTATTCCCTGTTCATCGGGGCTATCGACAGGAAACAAGCCGGATTCAAGTGCAAAGCAGCGTCCGCAGCGCGTAAATCGCTGGGGCGCGTGGTTATCGGTCGATGGTTTGCGTTCACCGGCTAGTGAAGTGCTTTACGCGGTCAGATGCTGGGCCTGCATCTGGGCACGAACGCAGAGCTCCGCGGCCTTGAGGGCGTGTTCCTGCGTCATTGCGTTTTCGGTGCCGTCGATACAGTCGCGGATGAGCTGGCCGAAGAACTTGAAGCCGACTTTGCCGGAGAGTTCCATGCGTTGCTCGCCGTCGCCGTTGACCAGGATCAGCACGTCGCTGACGTGCTCGGGCTGAGCCACGTCGACGTACTTGCGTAGCTCGATATACCCATCGGTTCCGGTAATAAACGTCCTGCCGTCGCCCCAGGTGCGGAGCGTGTCGGGGGTGAACCAGTCCACGCGGAAGTACATGGTGGCGCCGTTGTCCCCGATCAGGGTGCAGTCGCCGAAGTCTTCGAGTTCCGGATAATCGGGGTGGTGGTAGTTGGCGACCTTGGAGGCCTGGATGGTGGCGTCCTTGCAGCCGGCGTAGGTGAGGAACTGCTCGATCTGGTGGGACCCGATATCGCAGAGGATGCCGCCGTACTGCTCGTGGTTGTAGAACCAGTCGGGGCGGTTTTCGGGCGGGCCCAAGCGGTGGGGGCCGAAGCCGGTGACCTGGATCACTTTGCCGATGGTGCCTTGCTCGATGAGCGTGGTGGCGTGCATCGCACACTCGACGTGGAGCCGTTCGGAGAAGTACACCATGTACTTCTTGCCGGTGCGGGCGATGGCGGCCTTCACGTCTTCGAGCTGCTCGAGGCTGACCAACGGCGTCTTGTCGGTGAAGTAGTGCTTGCCCGCGTCCATGCACCGGATGCCCAGCGGGGCGCGTTCGTTCGGAATCGCAGCGGCGGCGACGAGCTGGACCTCGGGGTCGTCGAGGATGGTTTGAAGGCTGCCGGGAATCGTGGCGTTGTGCTTCTCGGCGAGCGATTGTGCGGCTTCGGGGTGGTTGGGATCGAAGACGTACTTGAGTGTCGCCCCGGCCTCGGTGAGTCCGTTGGCCTGGCCGATGATGTGGCCGTGGTCCATGGCGGTTACAGCGAAACAGAATTCTCCGGGCGCAACCACGGGGTCGGGCTTACCGGTAGGGGCGTAGTTCATGCCGTCGTTGCTGGCCATGGTGGATTCCTCGGTATGAGCGAAAAGGTAAATCTGGGGACGCGGAGTATATCGGATTCACCGCGAATTCACGTGGAAGCGCCACGAAGCTGAGCCTACATTACGTCTATGAGCACACCACACATCCTTGCGTTCGCGGGCAGCCTCCGGGCGGGCTCGTTTAACAAGCAATTGGTCCGCTGCGCCGCGAGTGCTGCGGAATCGGCCGGGGCGAAGGTGACGGTCATCAATCTCGACGACTACGCGTTGCCGGTGTTTGATGAAGACCTGGAGAAGCAAGGCACGCCGGAGGACGCCACGAAGCTCAAAGCGTTGATGCGGGAGGCGGATGGCTTTCTGATCGCTTCGCCTGAGTACAACTCGTCGATCTCCGCGGCGCTGAAGAACGCGATCGATTGGGCGTCGCGCCCCGCCGAGGGCGAGCCGATGCTCGTGGCGTTTGCCGGGAAGGCCGCGGTGCTCATGGCCGCATCCCCGGGAGCGCTGGGTGGGCTGCGTGGCTTGGTGCACCTCAAGGCGATCTTGGGCAACATCCAAGTGACCGTGCTGCCGCAGCAGTTTGCGTTGGCCAAGGCCTACGAAGCGTTTGATGACGACGGCAAGTTGAAAGACGAGAAGGCCGCGGCCCGCGTGGCCGACCTCGGCAGCAACCTCACGGCGTTCCTCGCCAAACACGTGGACTAATTCCTGAGTACAACCATCTCCGAGCCAAAGGCCACGCCATGTCCGAGCCCCTGAGTTTCCAAGCCATCGACGCCGCCCTCCAAACCCTGCCCGGCTGGTCCTACGCCGACGACAAGCTCAGCAAACGTTTTGGCTTTGCCGACTTCAAGGAAGCCCTTGTGTTTATCAACCGCGTTGGCGACGCCGCTGAGTCGGCGAACCACCACCCCGAAATCTTCAACGTGTACAACACCGTCGAGATCAAGCTCAACACCCACGACGCGGACGGCCGGGTGACGCAAAAGGATGTTGCTTTGGCGGGTGCCATTGAGGGGTTAAGCTAGTCAGGTCTTTCGGAAGGTCTGGCGATGACGAAACAGTATTTCGGTTGGGTGTATAGGGCATTGCTATCTTTTGTTTTGGCGTGCCCAGCTTCGGCGTGTCTCTGGGATTACGACACGCTGAAGCAAGAAGCCGCGCGTTTTCCCGGCACGATCGAGTTGCTGGCAGGGAAGTTCAATCGGCATTCGTCGGTGTTCTACGAATGGCGCATCGAGGACCGTACCGCGAAGCTGGCCGAGTTGTCGGGTGGAGAAGCCCTGCCGTTGATGGACGACCTCGCCGTGGCCTACGACAAGGTGGGGCGGACCGACGAAGGCATTGCGTTGATGCGTGAGGCGCTGGCGATCGATGCGGATCGCTACGAGACCCACGCCAACCTGGGCACGCTGCTGGTTCACGCCAAGCGTTACGAAGAAGGTTTGGAGCATCTACGCCGAGCGGTGGAGATCAACCCGGATGCCCACTTCGGCCGAGAGAAGTGGCAGATTTATCTGATCGAGTACATCCTCGAACGCATGAGGCCGGGCGGGGAACTGAGTTTACCTTTGCGGGTGGCCGGAGAGGATCACCCGCATTTGGAACATCAGCTCACCCTCAGTTTTCAAAAGTTTTTAGGCACAAAGAATCTGCCAGAGGGATGGCGTGAAGATGCGATCAGAGGCATCGAGGGGATGATGCGATTTGGTAACCACGATTCACCGGTGCTAAATGAGGCGCTGGGCGATCTCCTGGGTGGTAGGTCCTATGAGGGTGAGCAGCGGCTTGCCGCCCGCGCTTACTTGAAGGCCGCAGCTCAGATGGACGATCCCGAGGATGCGGATCTATACCGGTTGGCAGCAGATCAAGCCTTAAGTGGGCAGAGGTACAGCAAGCTAAGGCGAGAGGATGTGGAGTTGTCCTCGGTGGAGGCCGAATTCTTGCGCGAGACGCAAGAGGGTGACGCGTGGTTTGCGCAGATCATTGCGGATGAAACCGAGTGGATCGCGTCGCACCCTGATCCCGAATCGGCATACGACGCAAAATACCAATCCCCCGCGTCGATTCGTATCCCTAAGCTGGAGGTGGCCGGGTATTGGTGGGAGCAGCCCCGGTCGCTGGCGTTGATGATCGGCGTTGTGATCATCGGTCTGTTTGCGTTTGCCTTCTCCATCAACCAATATCGCAGGCATAAGAGTGCTTCCCCGGTCTGAGTTGGGTTTTTAGAGCGATGGGTCTTGGGCACTTGCGTCGTACATGAATCGCGACGTAGTCCGTAGCGTTCGGGATTCAATAGAGGTTTAGTTCATGTCTCATTGCAGTGTCTGGTGCTTGGTGTGTGTCGGATTCACGCTGACCGCGTGCCAATTTCATCAAGGGAAAGGAACGCCGCCGATGGAAATCGAGGGGCGAGTTTTGGATGCGGCGCTGCTTGAGCTGATTGAAAGCGGCGGGGCGGTGGGGGCCTCGGTGTTGGTGTATTCGGGGGATCACGAAATCTATTTCGGTGCGGTGGGCCAGGCGGATCGCGAGAGCGGTCGGCCGTGGCAGCGCGACACGTTGGCGGCGATCTATTCCATGACCAAGCCGATCACGGGCGTGACGTTGATGTCGCTGTACGAAGATGGCTTGTTTGAGCTGGACGACCCGCTGGCGAAGTACCTGCCCGAGTACGCGGAGGTCAAAGTCTTTTCGGGTACCGATGCCTCGGGTGAGTTGCTGCTGGAACCGCCCTCCCGGCCGATTGAGGTGATCGACCTACTTCGCCACACCGCGGGTTTTGGGTACGACTGGGGCGACTCGCCGATCGCGCTGCGGATGGCCGAGGCGGGGGTGTTGGACCCCGCCAAGCCGCTGTCGCAGTTCAGTGAAGAACTCGCCGAGATCCCGTTGTTTCACCACCCCGGCGAACAGTGGAAGTATGGCGTGGCGGTGGATGTCCAGGCTCGGCTGGCGGAGGTGCTGGCGGGGCAGCCGTACGAAACGATCGTGCACGAGCGGGTACTCGGTCCGCTGGGGATGACCGACACCGGCTACCACGTTCACGCCAGCAAACGGCCACGGCTCGCGGCGGTGTACAACCGTTATCAGGATGGCGCGATCAATCGCGAGCCGAACGCTTCGGTGTACAGCTTCTGGGACAAAAAGCCCGTCCAGATCAACGGGGGGCACGGCCTGATCTCCACGGCTGACGATTACATGCGTTTTGCCCGCATGCTTCAGAACGGCGGGACGCTGGACAGCGTCGAAATCCTGAAGCCCGAGACGGTGGCGCTGATGACCCGGGACCAGCTCCCCGACACCGTGACGGAGTGGGATTTTTTGAAAGGCAAGGGGCAGATGGGGTTCGGCCTCGACTTCGCGGTGCGGATCGCGCCGCCGGCGGACGCCAACGAGCCGTTCGGGGTGGAGGGCGAGTTTTTCTGGGACGGCGCGGCGACCACGCTGTTCTGGGTCGATCCGAAGAACGACATCACGGTGGTGTTTCTGACACAGGTCTTTCCGTTTGACCTTAAGATTCATGCGAAGGTGCGGCGGGCGCTTTATGAAGCGCTGGGTTTGATCGACACGACGCCTTGATGGGTAGGCGTTGCACGATTGGGTATGATCCCCGGCATGGAACTCCTTGAAAAACTGACGCAGACGCCGGGCGTGCCGGGCCGTGAGGGCCGGGTGCGTGATTTGATTCTTTCTGAGATCGAAGGGCTTTTCGACGACATCAGCATCGATCCGATGGGCTCGATCATCGCGGTGCGCAAGCCCACGGCGAGTGGGGCGGATGAGGCACCCACCCGTGTCATGCTCGCCGCCCACATGGACCAGATCGGCTTCCTCGTCCGCCACGTCGGCGAAGACGGCTTCCTCCGCGTGCAGAACGTCGGCGGGTTCGATACCCGCAACCTCTTTGCCCGTCTCGTCACGGTCGCCACGGCCGACGGCGATCTGCCCGGCGTGCTCAACCCCGGCGGCAAACCCGTCCACACCGCTACGCCCGAAGAGCGCAAGAAGATCCCCGAGGTGCACGACCTACTCATCGACCTGGGCCTGCCTAAGGAACAGGTCAAAGAGCGCGTGAAGATCGGCGACATGGTCACGCTCCAATCGCCCTACACCATGGTGGGCAACACGATCGTCAGCCAGTGTATGGATAACCGCGTGGCCTGCTGGGTCGCGATCGAAGCGATGCGTAAACTCGTCGCGGAAGACACGAAACACGCCTGCGAGATCCACTGCGTCTTCACCGTCCAGGAAGAGGTCGGACTCCGCGGCGCGATCACCTCGTCCTACACCGTCCAGCCCGACATCGGCATCGGCATCGATGTCACGCTCTGCGTCGATACTCCCGGCAGCCCGGAAGACCAGCGGTGCACCGTGCAGGGCGACGGGGCAGCGCTCACCGTGATGGACGGCGCGTCCATCGGTGACGTGGGCATCCTCGAAGACATGGAACGGGTCGCTGAAGAAAAGTCGATCAAGACCCAGCGCTCGATCCTGTCCCGCGGCGGGACGGATACTGCCGGCATCCAGCGGGCGGCGGGCGGGACCCGGGCGTTCACGCTGTCCTGTCCGACGCGGTACATCCACACCGTGGTCGAAATGGTGCATATCGACGACCTACACGCCTGCCGGGACCTGCTCGCGGCGTATCTAGCGGATGTGAAGTAGGGCGTTTTTTGTAGAACCGCTGGTTTGGCGACGCGGCTAGTTCGGGTACACTGTCTCGCTCGGCACACCTCGGGGTGTAGCTCAGCTTGGTAGAGCGTTCGGTTTGGGACCGAAAGGCCGCAGGTTCAAATCCTGTCACCCCGATTTCTTCGATTTCAACGCCCCGCGAGTGACCCTCGCGGGGCGTTTTGTTTTTACCGGCTTCAAACACCAAGTCCTGAGGATTCGATTACCCTATCGGCCCCCGCGGGCATCGCGTCCGCGGGGTCCCGCCAAGATTCCTCGTACCGAAATTGATCTCATGGCTCACCGCGGCAACCATCCACCCAACGCTTTCCCCCCGCCGTTCTACCGCTGGCGTCCCCACCCTTGGCACGGCCTCGAGCCCGGACGCAACCCGCCCGAGTACATGCAGGCGTACATCGAGATCACGCCGTTCGACCTCGTGAAGTACGAGAGCAGCAAGACCACGGGCTACCTCCGCGTCGACCGCCCGCAGCGCAGCAGCTCGCAGCCGCCCGCGCTGTACGGCTTCATCCCGCGCACCTACTGCGGCGATCGCGTCACCGCGCTTTCCCCCAAGGCCAAGGTCGGCGACGGAGACCCGCTGGACGTCTGCGTCATCAGCGAACGCCCGATCAACCGGGCCGACATCCTCGTGAACACCCACGTCATCGGCGGCTTGCAGTGCGTCGACGGCGATGAGGCGGACGACAAGATCGTCGCGGTGATCGAGAACGACAACATGTACGCCGACGTGGACGACATCAACGACCTGCCTTCGGTGTTGATCGAACGGCTGCGTCACTACTTCGGCACCTACAAGATGGTGCCCGGCGGTGAGTCGGAGATGTCGGTCGAAGCGACCTACGGCTACGAGCACGCGATGAAGGTGATCGAAGCGTCGTTGGCCGACTATCAAGAAGCGTTCGGCCAGTAAGCCCACGGCAAGGGTTCTCAAAAAAATCCCACGGGCGATGTCCTATCACCCGTGGGATTTGTGATATGCGCGTGCTACCTGTGCCTTAGAGCAGGTTCGGGTAATAGGCCTCGAAGACGTTGGAGTTGGAGGGGCCCTTGGCCACGCCGCCGCCTGGGATGTAGATCGCCCCGGCGTGGGCGACCGGGTAATGGCCGTGCCGCGGGGTCAGCATCGGGCTGCCCTGACGCCAGGTGTTGGTGATCGGGTTGTAGATATCGACGCGGTCGAAGAGCCCGTCGCTGTTGGCGTTCGGGTCGTTGTCGGTTTCGCCGCCGGTGACGTAGAACTCGCCGTCGATGAACGGGGCGTTGACGATGCCGCCGCGGCGTTGCGGGAGCTCGGCGATCGTGGAGCCGGGGTCTTCGCTGGACTCCCAGGTGTCGGTCGCCGGGTCGTAGATCATGACACTGGTGAAGCCGTTGCCGGGCGCGTCGCCGCCGATGCGTCCGCCGAAGATGTACATCTTCTGGCCGTCGGTGCCCACGGCCGCGGAGTTGCGGAACAGCGGGGCATCGGCGAGCTGGGTCCACGAGCCGCCGGGTCCGTCGGCGGGGTCGTAGACGTAGGTGGCGTTGGTCGTCTGGTCGCTGTTGTCCACACCGCCGGACAGGTAGATCTTGCCGTCGATCACGGTGGTCTGGGCGGCGAAGATGTTGATCGGCACGTCGGTGCCGGTGGTCCAGGTGTCGGTGGTCGGGTCGTAGATCTGGGTGTCGTTGAAGGTTTGGCGTCCGCCGGCGTAGTCGATGCCGCCGAAGACGTAGAGCTTGCCGTCAACCACCTCGGCCAACTGGTCCTTCGCGGGCACGGGGCGCTGGGCCAATCCGCTGCTCCACTGGCCGGTGGTGAAGTCGTAGGCGTAGGTGCCGTCGTCGCCGTCGCCGACGACGTAGAGCGTGTTGTCGATCACGCCCGCGGCGATCTCGGGGTCGT
>JBCCWB010000014.1:0-30605 GCA_039194345.1 Planctomycetota bacterium | reverse complement strand
TTGTCCGCGGCGTTTTCGTCGATGGCTTTGCCCTGGCCGATGAAGATCTTGCCGTTGTCCTTTAGCAGGTCGGCCCGCTCCATCCCCGGCCCGCGGGGCTTGCTGCCGACGAGCAGGCACCAGTTGGCGTCCTTGAAGCCTTCGTTGGGGTCGCTGGTCAGCACCATCGAGTCGAGCAGCGGGAAGGCGCAGTCGTCGAGCTCCATGGCGACGCCTTCGAGGGCGTTCATGGCTTTTTCGACGGGGATTTCGAGCAGCTGGAGGATGACCGGCTGGTCCTTGCCGAACATCTCGCCCGCGGCGATGCGGAACAGCAGGCTGTAGCAGATCTGGCCGGCGGCGCCGGTGACGGCCACGCGAATCGGGGCGTTCATGGGGGCATTCCTTCAAAGGGGGAAAACGAAACAATCGAGGCACTGATCGCGAGTATAGACACTTTGCAGGGCCTGTGGCCCGGCCACAAAAGAAACCATTCAGCACCGAAAACGTCTAATTTTGCGAGGAAAACGGGAGATGGGGAGGCTGGCGCACGATGAAATGTAGGGTGGGCATGGCCCACCGCGCATTGGTGTGATGTGGAGGATTCGTGGTGGGCGGTGCCCACCCTACGGCAGAGGGCTTGCCGTGGATTGGAGGAGGGGCCGCGGCAGGTGAACCGGGGAGCAGCGAGGGCCGTTATGATGAGGGGCCGGCCCTAGCACAGGGCGATGAAGGTCAACGCCATGAGGATCAGGATGCGTTTACGGTGTGATTTCGGGCCGGCGTTGAGGGCGAAAAGGGTGTTCATAGCGGGGCTCCTGATCGAGGTTGCTCAACCATGCCCCGGCTTCCAAGTGAAGCCAGTCCGTTAAACAGACTTATTTTAAGGTCAGTATTGACAATGATTTTGATCGATATCCGCCGACTCGTGATGCCCTGCGTTCTGTCCGGATGGTTCGGGATGTTGCGTGGACGCGACACGGTGAGGGTTGGCTTGGCGGGGTTGTTCGGGTTGGTGGGATTACTGCTTTTCGTGGGCGGATCGCCGGCTTGGGGGCAGGGTGATGTGGTTTCGAGTGTGGACGAGTCTCACGGCCGGGCGGCGCACCGCCTCGTGGAGCAGTGGGTCCGGCGCGGCGGGGTGCCGGGCGAGCGGGCGGCCGCGGTGAGGGTGACGGGGGTGATGGGCGCGCGGATCACGCTGCGCCTGGACGGCGTCACGCTGGGCCAGGGCACGACGGTGCGAAAAGATTTGGCGGATCGCCTGACGGCCGACGGCCCCGGGCTGCCTTGGACGCCGCTGCCCGCCATCGACCTGATCGATCTCATCGAGCCCGCGACCGAAGAGGCGCTGCAGGACGCGGTGGATCAGGTGAAGCGCCAGAACATGGAGGCGCGAATCCGCGCCGCGGGTGATCCCAAGGCGACTCAAGGACGGGCTGACATCGATGCCCAGACGCTCGGGCCCCAGCTAACGGTGGATCTGCAGATCGCCTACGGCCCCGAGCAGATCGTCATCGCAGCCAATGCGCCCGATGATCTGATCTATGCCCGGTTTGCCCCGGGTTACCACGGTCTGTTTTCGCTGCCGGGTGGTGGGGCTGATGGTTTCCGCGCGGAAGATACGCCGGTATGGCCAGCGTCGTCATTGGCGCGTAATGCTTCGCCGCGTCGACAGATCGTGCGGTTGCTCACGCGGAGTGGGCTTAAGCCCAACGACGAGAAGTTGCTGGGGCGTCCTGATGATGTGGTGGTGGGGCGGTTCCGGGTGCTGCATATCGTTCGCCCCCAACCCGAACTCCCGGTCATGCGATTGGTGCGCGGCGGTCAACTCCTGCCGGCACGGTTCGTGGACGAGCAGACGCTCACCGACATGTCTAGCCGGGTGGCACTTCACCTCTACGGCCGATTTATCGGCATCCACGGCCAAGTGCGAGGGTCTTACCATCCTGCCCGCGCGATCTACCGCCCCGAACTTGCCAGCGATCTCGAAGCGGCATTGGCTTCTTATACCTTGGTGCGTTACGTCAACCGCCGGCAGCGTGACGGCAACAACGACCAATTCCTCAATGCCATGGTCGAGGCTAGTCAACGGACGGTCGAGCGTGTGGTTGGTCGGCTCTTGGCCCCCGATGCCGAACCGGACCCGGTGACCTCGGCCTTTAGCCTATTAACACTCATCGAAGCGCCTGCCGGCACGTTCGACCCGGCTTTAGCCGAACGTGTCGCGGGGCAACTTGTCGGGATGATTGACGAAGACGGCCGCATCCCTGCCGACCCCGGTAATCCCGAAAAGCTTGTTCCGTCGGCGAGCGCTGCGGCGGCGATCGCCGCGCTGGCTCAATGGTACGGACAGACGCGCGACCCTCAAGTGGGCGAAGTCTTCGTCGGGGCGCTCGACACCCTCTGGGAAGCTGAGGGCGGTCGGTTCAACATCAGCACGCTGCCTTGGATCGCGATGGCGCACGTGCACACCGCGGGCTTGCTCGAAGACGCCGGCCTGCTCGACGCCCAGACCCGCCAACAACGCAGCGACAACCTGGCCGCGATGAATCTGCTCATCCCGGAATGGCAGGTGATCGAACGCCCAGAGCTCGGTCCGTCGGACGTCGAAGGCGGTATCGCCCTCGCCGCTGCCCCCGAAGGCGCTCCACCCAACCCGACTTGGCACACCGCTCAGTTATTCAGCTTCATGGCCACGACGCTCCGCGACGAGCAGATCGTCACCGGCCTGCAACGCCCCGGCACCCTTGTCACGGCCTCGGCCAGCGCCCGGTTCCTGGGCCAACTCATGATCGACGAGCCCAACTGCTTCGGCATCCGCAGCCCGCAGGAAGCAGTGGGGGGGATCCGTTTGTCGCTGTGGGACAACACCCTCGACATCGCGCCCTCAGCGATCACGTTGTTGGGCTTACTGGAGATGCGCGACAGCCTCGAAGCGCTGGGCGGTAACGACGATTAGCCAAACGCCAAAATAAAACGCCGCTTGCGGCTTAGCGGACTAGCGCCAAGCCGCAAGCGGCGGATGATTGTTTCAGTCAGGCCACGCGTTGCCCGAGCCCGGCTCAGCCCGCGTTCTCGAGGGCGTTGACCTTTTCCAGTCGTCGTTCGTGGCGTTCTTCGCCGCTGAATTCGGCGGCGACAAACGCACGGACCAAGTCCTCAGCCAACTGCGGGCCGATGATGCGTGAGCCCAGGCAGAGCACGTTCATCGCGTCGTGCTCGACGCCTTGGTGGGCGGAGTAGACATCGTGGCAGACCGAGGCGCGGATGCCGTCCATCTTGTTGGCGGCGATGCAGGCGCCGACGCCCGAGCCGCAGAGCAGGACGCCTTTATCCGCGTTGCCCTGCTGGATCGCGGTGCCGATGTAACGGGCGAAGTCGGGGTAGTCGTCGTGTTTGTCGTATTCGTGTGCGCCGAGGTCGCGGACTTCATAGCCCATCGACTCGATGACGGATTTCATCTGGTCTTTGAGGGGGAACCCGCCGTGGTCACAGGCGATGGCGATAATCATTCGGGCGACTCCAAGCCGAGGTTGCGGAGAAGGTTAGGGCACGCATGATCGCCGCAAGGCGGGGCCGTTGTCAAAACGCCGAGATGAGCGGGTCCAAACCGGGCTTATTCGAAGCCTTTCCGGATATACGCGTTGACCGCTTCGGCAGAGTAGGCGGGCCACCACACGCCGCGCGGGCGGGTCCGTGCGGTGTCGAGAAACGCTTCGAGCGAGGCCTCGTCGGCCGAGACGCCCAGGGTCGTGAGGTAGCTGGCGACGTCGCGATCGGGGTCGGGGAAATCGCCGTTGATGATGTTGTTTTCTTGCTCGATGTCGCCGTATTTCACCGCGATGGTCGGCCCCCCACGGCGGGGCCAGTTGTAGGCTTTGTTGTTCCTTAGGACACCTTTAGAGGGGCGGCCGTTGAGCCATTCGATGTAACCCTTGTCCCACGTGAATTCGATGGCGTACGCGCCCGGCAGCGTGCCCAATTTCTGGCTGACGATGTTTCCTTCCACGTGGGCTTTGAGGCAGGGCAGGATCGCGATGCCGTGGCCGCGAGTCTCCTCCTTGCCCGGCCCCATGTCGATCGATTGGAGCACGACGTTGTTGAGCACGTTGCTGGGGAACCTGCCGGTGAAAAACGCCAGCGGGTTCTGGACGAATAGGTTGTCCGCGATGGTTCCGCCCGGGCGGAGTTGAAGGCCGTGGGCTGAGGCGCGGGCGATGATGTTGTTGCGGATGTCGGTGGCGAACGTGCAGTTGTGTTGGATGTAGAGGTTGTGGTTGAACTTGGTGCGTTTTGCACCTCGGATATCCGGGTGCCAGCCGTTGTGGTCCCAGAGGTTGTCGGTGATGATCAGGCCGTCGACATAGGCGGCGAAGATGCCCGAGCTGTGGCCGGCGACTTTGTGGTCCCAGTGGCCGTAGCTGTCGAGGATCATGTTGCGGTGGATTTTGATATCGGTGGCGAAGCCGTTGTCAGGATTGGACTGGAACACGAGCGCGAACTTGAAATATTCGAAGACGCAGTCTTCGACGGTGATGTTCTGCGCGTCGCCGAGGTAGGTGATGGCCGAAGCGTTCCAGTGGTCGGACGTCATGGCCTCGGCGTTGAAACCGGGGCGGCTGGAGTCGCGGTTCATCGCCACGATGTGCAGCCCAACGAAGGCAACGTGGTCGGCCGTATCGCGGAAGTCGTTCCGAGCCCACGTCCCACCGGGGCTGAGCAAAACCGGGCGGGGAGCGTTGGGCATTTCGGCGTTTTCGTAGACGCCGATCACGATGGGCTGAGCCGCGTTGCGTCCCGACTTCTTCAGGTTCCCGAGGTTGCCGACAAATTGATCGCCAGCGCGGAAGAGCAAGCGGTCGGGCCGGCCGTCGCGGATGCGTTGGTACGCGGCGGCGGCGGTGCGCATCGGTGCGTCGGGGGTGTAGCCGTGGTTGCGGTCGTTGCCTTTGGCCGAGACGTAAACCGTTCGGGTATCGGGCGATCTCGGAAACTCCGTGAAGCCGGTTGCCAATGCAACGGGGGAAGCGAGTGGGACCTCCTGATCGAGTGCGGCCTGAGGTGAGGGTTCGGCGGTGTCAGCCTGAGCGAGGGAGTCAACCGCCAGACGCAGTTCGTCGCGTTCGCGCTCGGCGGCGTCTAGCCGGGCATCCTGGGCATCGAGTCTCTCGACCAGTTCGCTGGCATCGACTTCGACGTTCCCGCTCAGGGTCTGCGCTTGTGTGGTCGGTGATAGGCCGACAAGCGCGAAGCTCCAGAAAGCCACGCATAATTTGAAGATGACGTTTTGGATTCCATCGCTCATACCCGGGTGCTCCTACAGGGGGACAACGTGTGATACAGGGTTTGGCCCCGCCGCGTTCGGAAAACCGGGGCCTCCACCCGGGGACGCGGCGTACACCGGGTGCGCACAAGATCGCCGCTCCCCGTGTTGTTGTCGGCTAAGCAGCGGGGGGGCAAGCAGTTAAAAGAAGGATTCGGTTTGCAAAAAAGACCACGCCCAAGCGCTTGGTTGTGCGCATAAACACGGAAGTCATTTTTCTGTGATGTTCGATTCACTTGGTTGCAGCGCGGGGCGATCGGCTCTCCCGCATGAAACGGGGCAGGAAGTAGAGCAGCCCCGTGAGCGTCTGCACGCTGTTGAGCATGTGATCGATCAGGATGTTGAGCGTCTGCTCGGTGTCGTGGATCGCGTCGCGCTGGCAGGTGTAGAAATAACGCTGCTCGACCCGCCGCCAGCCAGTCCAGAGGTCGCGGTAGATGCGGGCGGTCTCGTCGCCTTTGAGTACCGGGCTGAGGCGGATACCCCCCGCGGTGATGCGGGCGAGCGGGACTTCGAACTGGGCCATGTGCGCTTGGTATTGCTGCCGCCACTCCGATTCGGGGTTCGTGCAGCATTGGTGGAACACATGGGATGCGGATTGGTTGGGGTGGCGTTCGAGGAACTGCCGATACGCCGCGGTACCCAGCCGGCGCTTGGCCGCGGCCAGGGCGGTGAGCTTCTTGGGGTGGGCCGACTCCAGCGCGCCCTGCTTGAGCCAGTTGAGGTCAGCCTCGAGCAACGCTAACGCATCGCGTGCCTTGCCCGCGATGCCGTGGGGCAGCTCCGGCGGGGTCTTGCTCGGCGGAACACGGTCCGCCGCGGTCACCGGACGGAATCCCTCGTAATCAATCACCGCCACCGTGATGTTGTCCGGCCCCCCGGCGTTGTTGGCGGCCTCGACCAGCGCTTGCGCCGCCGCGGCGGGGTCGGCATGAAAACTCAGCAGATCAAACAACTCATCGTCATCCACCGGGTCGGTCAGCCCATCGCTGCACAACAGCACCCGGTCGCCGGGCTGGAGGGGGATGGTGTCGACGGTCGGGTTGAGCTGTTCGGGCGAGCCGATGTACTCCATGAGCAATCGGCGTTCGCCGACGTCGATCAGGTCGCCGGTGTCGATCTGCGTTTTGAATTTCTGCTGGGTGTGCGTGTGGTCACGCGTGAGCGGCATGAGTTGTCCGTCACGCAGCAGGTAGATGCGTGAGTCGCCGGCGTGCATGTAGAACATCGTGCGGGCGTCGAACAGCGCCGAGCACATCGTGCAGCCCATGCCCACCAAAGCGGGCACCGCTTGGCTGTGCAGGTACATCTGCTCGTTCATTGTCACCGCCGACTCAAAAAGCAGCTTCTTCAGGAGCTCCTCGTTCAGCTTCTTCAGCCCCCGCAAGCGTCGCCGTAGGGCATGAGCCAACGTGTGCGAGACGATCTGCGACGCGGCTTCGCCCGACGGCCGTCCGCCTACGCCGTCGCACACGACAAACAGCCCCAGACGCGTGTCGGCCGAGACCGCGTCTTCGTTGGCCAGTCGCTTTCGGCCGACGTCCGTCAGCAGCGCATGTTGAAGTTGGGGAACGTGGCTGGGCATGAATCGGGCACATCATAACGCTTGTTTCGGCCACGTAACTCGGGATCGCCCCCACCTCATCCACAAGACTGCGATGCACTCAAACGCCGCGGCACATACGCACATGCGGGCCGTGGTGGGGCACCTCGAAGGCCTCAGAAACCACGCTCCAGCCATGGCGTCCGTAGAACCGTTGGGCGGGAACCCGGGCGTTGCACCACACCCGATACCCGGGGGTACGCCGGCCCAATTCGACCAGGAGTTGACCGCCTACACCTGAACCTCTCAGTTCTTCAACCACCGCCATGCCCCGCAATTGGTGCGTCCATGCGGGGTCTTCCGGCATGGGGTTGGGCATCAGGGATAGACATCCGACGACCACATTGGGTTTGTCCACGGTGCCGATCGCCGCGAGGTGGAGGGTGGCCGGATCGTGGTCGCCGGGAAACTGTGCCGACTCGGGCGGCTGGCCGTCACGCAGGACCTCGGTGCGTAGCGGCAGGATCGTTTCGATCGGCACCGCCTCGATCCGCATGACGCCACCGCTCATCGCGAGCCTTCCAGCTGGTGAAGGAGTTCGTCGATGAGCCGCATGTTGCCCAGCGTGTCGTCGGGCGTGACCGGCATCGGCGTACCCAGTCGCACGGCGTCGGCGAAGGCGTCCGCTTGTTGGCCGTAGAGCGGGGCGGGTGCGGTGACGGTGACGGCCTTGGGCTCGGGCGGTCCGGGCTTGCCGTCGGCGAGGTCTTGTCGGGGCGGGGTCTGCCCGCCCAGGGTGTACGTGCCGCCGTCGGCAGGAGGCTTCCAGGGGATGGGGATCTGCAGGTGGCCGTCGGTTCCGCCGAGGTGCGCGGTGTTGTCGAGCTGGACGGTCATGCCAAAGGTGAGTGCCGCGGTGATCACGCCGCGCAACGGCTCGGGTTGGGAGGCGTCTTCATCGAAGCGGAGAATCACGGTCGAGTAATCGTCGACGCCCGTCTCGTGTTGGTTGCCGACGATGTGGGCAGCGCTAGGTTCACGGCCGGCGATGAAGCGGGCGAAGCTCAGGCAGTAGCTGCCGATGTCCATCAACGCGCCGCCGCCGATGTCGGGCTTGAAGCGGACGTTTTGATCGACATTGGAGGTGTAGTAGCAGAAGCTGGCGCGGATCATACGCAGCTCACCGATCGTGCCAAACGTGACCTCGTCCCGCACCGCGTCCATGAGCGGGTGGCAGCGGTACATGAAAGCTTCCATCAGTCGGTTGCCGGTGCGCTTGGCCGCCTCGAACATCGCCTGCGATTCGGTGGCATCCATCGCGAATGGCTTCTCACACAACACATGCTTGCCCGCCTCGAGCGCCTTGATGGTCCACTCCGCGTGGAGGTGGTTCGGCAGCGAGACATACACCGCGTCGATCGCATCACACGCCACCAGCTGATCGTAACTGCCGAAACACCGCGACGGATCGAGTTGGTATTGCTCACCAAACGCTTGCGCGGATTCTTCGGAGCGGGAGCCGACCGCGGTGATCTCGCTGCGCAGGGCGTGTTCGACGCCGTCCGCGAACTGGTGGGCGATGTTGCCGGTGCCGAGGATGCCGAATTTTAGGAGAGTTTCCATGGCCGAGAGTGTACGCTATGCCCATGAAGTTTCTCCCCCTCTTAGCGGTTCTGGTTTCGATCGGTTTGGCGGGCCATGCGGCGGCGGACGACGCGTCGATCATCCCCGAAGACGTCAAGATCGAAGTGGTCTCCCAAGGCGACTACCGCTTCGTCGAAGGCCCCGCCCTCGCGTCCGACGGCTCGATCTTCTTCAGCGACATCCCCAACCACAGCATCCACCGCTACGACCCCGAGACCGGCGAGACCACGCTCGTCACCGACGACTCGGGCGGCGGGAATGGGCTGATGTTCATGAGCGACGGCAAGCTGATGGTCTGCGAAGCCCGTACAGGTCGTCGTGTCGGCGTATACCTATTGAACGATAAACATTCTGATGGGCCTGTATTGATGAGCACCACCCCGCGAAACTTCAATGGGCCCAACGATATTGCGCTGACGCGCGATGGGCAGACGGCCTACTTCACGGACCCCAACTACGCCAACCGTGACGATGCGCTGCCCATCGAAGGCGTATACCGACTCAATCTTGCCATACAAGGAGCTTCATCACCCGGGATGATTCCCTTTGAAGCGGTCATCGATGATTTGAAGCGCCCCAACGGCATCGGGATTTCAGCGGATCAGCAAACCCTCTACGTCGCCGACAACGGCGACAAGAAGATCTGGGCCTACCCGATCCTCGAATCGGGCCAGGTCGGCGAAGGTTGGCTGCTCAACGATCTCGGCGACTACGAAAAAGGCCCCGACGGCATGACCGTCGACCACCTCGGCCGGATCTACACCACCATCTTTAACGAAGGCGTGCTTATCCTCTCCCCGGAAGGCGAACGTTTGGGTTTCCTGCGGACCGGCCCGCAGACCACCAACTGTGTGTTCGGCGCGGATGGCAAGACGCTGTACATCACCGCCGAGAAGAGCCTGAAACGCGCGGTGCTCAACACCGGTAAGTAAACGCATCAACGCTCGGGATCATCGCGGCACATGCCCCAACTTCGTTGCCACTCCGGCAGCTTCTTCCCGAAGAACCACGCGAAGAGCGGCAGCACGATCAGGTCGTCCAGCCAACCGATGCCCAGCACGACGTCGGGCATCATGTCGATCGGGCTCACGATGTACCCCAACGATGCGGCGATAAACGTGAGCTTGCCCCACCACGGCACCGACTTGTCGCGCAGAATCCGCCAAAACGCGAGGGCGCGTCCAAGCGGCCCGATTTTGCGCAATAGTCCCATGCGGTGAAGTGTACTGATGGAATTTGATCGAAGTGTGTTTGCGTCGTTGTCTTTACGGCGTGCAGGGGCAGAGCCCCTGCCGCTCGCCGCGCAGGCGCTTGCTTCAAAAAGTCTTCAAAAAACTACGCTTGTCCGACTAAGCGATACCGCATCCCTAGGTTGAGAATTTTCTGCAAAAGCTCTTCGTATTGAACCTTCATAAACTCAGCGGATTCCGCGAAGTCTTCGCCATACATGAGTTGGGGGTTGGGGTTGGCTTCGAGGAGATAGGCTTTGCCATCCTCGGTGAGGCGGAAGTCCATGCGGGCGTAGCCGGAGAGTTGTAGGGCGCGGTAGACGCGTTTGGCGAGTTTGGGGAGCCCCGCCTCGAGGTTGCCGGGCAGGTCCTTGGCGTGCTCGGTGGTGAGGCCGATCTTCTTCTGGTAGTTCTCGTCCCACTTCACCTTGCTGGTGGCGATCTTGGGCGCGCCTTCGCGCAGGTCCTTGAAGTGGACTTCCCAAGGCGGCAGCGTTTGCAGCCGGTCGTTGCCGATCACGCCGACGTAGACCTCTCGGCCGTCGATGTAGTGCTCGACCAACGCATCGGTGCGGAGCTGGCGGTGGATAAACGCGACGCGCTCAGCGAGTTTTTCTTCGTCGTGAACGATCGAGGCCTGGGAGATGCCGACGCTGCCTTCTTCGGTGAGCGACTTCACGATGAGCGGGAACTCGAGGCGCTTGGGCCTACGGAGTTTGGCCGAAGACCGCCCGACGGGGAACACGTGGAAGGCTGGCACCGGGATGCGGTGGTACCGGCAGATCATCTTCGACACCGCTTTGTTGTGGGCGAGCATGAGTCCGCGCGGGTTACAGCCGGTGTAGGGCAGGCGGATCATCTCGAGGTACGACGCGACGTGGGCGTCGTAGACCCCGACGCCGGCGAACTCTTCGAGCAGGTTAAACGCAATGTCGGGCTTGAGGTGGTCGACAGCGTTTTTAATGACCGCCAAATCCGATCCGATCCCGATCGGCCAAACGGTGTGGCCTATCTCGCGGAGCGTGGCCATGACATCGAACTCGGTTTTGAACGGCGCAACCTCCGCATCGCTGAGCCCCTCGACCGTGTCGGGCGGGATCAGGCTCTCGTGGCAGAGCAGCAGGATGCGGAGGCGTTTTTTCATGTCGAGGTCGGCGCGGGGCAGAAGGGATTGAACGCCAAGACGCCAAGATGCCAAGGTGCCAAGAAAGACAGAACAGATAAATGATATGGGAACCAACGCGTAGGCCATATCTTTTTGCGCTGATCGCACACGCATGGGGTTACCCGGTGTGGGTCTTCCTTGGCATCTTGGCGTCTTGGCAACTTGGCGTTCATCGTTTGCATTAAAGTGCCACGGGGTGATGCCCCGAGAGCATGTAGTTCATGGTTTGGACGGTGACCATCATGGTCGCTTCGCTGCGGGCTTTGGACTCGGGGACCGCTAAACGCAGGTGAAGTTCTTTGCAGCGGTCGATCATGTCGCGGAGGACCTGGTCGATGGTGTAGGCGTGGGTGCCGGTCCAGCGGGCGACGGTGTCGCGCAGCTCGGGTTGGACGCGGCGCAGGAAGCTGGCGGCGGTGGGGCGGTGGGCGAAGCGTTTGTCATCGGAAAAAATCTTGCGCAGGTCCGCATCGAAAAACTCGGGGAACGCATCAGCGTATTGGAGTTTCTTCTGGCGGTAGTGCTCGCGGAGCGTGCGTTTGTCTTGGCGGATCGATTCGATCTGCTTGCGGCTGCGCACAGGGGGCGGGCCAGGGTTGGCGGCGATCTCGGCCATGAGCTCGTCGACGTACTGGAGTTTTTGCAACGCGGGCCAACCGCGGTACTGCGACTTCCATCGCGAACGGGGTTGGAGCCAGACGGCGAAGGTCTCGGCGAAGTCTTCGGCGGGGTGGGCCTGGGCGTACCAGCCGTCGAGGTGGGTGACGAACTTGCGCGAGTTGGGCCGGGGCTTGTAGGTATCGGGGTAGGGCGCCGCGAAGCTGCCGAAGAGTTCACGCCAGCGTTTGCGGCGGTGCAGACGGTAGGCGGTATCGATGCAGTGGCCCGCTTCGTGGCGGAGGATGCGGAGGCAGCTTTTCTCGCTGCCGCCCTCGACGCTGAGCATCTGCGTTTTCTCGAGCTTGGCCAGTCGTGGGTGGGCGAGGTAGAACGGGATCGCGATGCCTGGAACGCCATCGGGGCTGAACCATTCGGAACTCAGCCAACAGTGCGGGCGGAAGTGGGCCAGCCCCTTCTCGGCCAAGTCAGCATGCAGCCGATCGATGCGTTTGGCCAGCGGCGGCTGGATGGTGAGTTTGAGATCGCAGAACCGCAGGTCCAGTAGATCAGTGTCGCTGAGTCGGCTCAGTGAAGCAGCAGATTTGGCTGGGGTCGTACGCGGCATGCGTCAGACAGTGTACGGCCAAGCGCAGCGGACACGAAGGATGAAACGGCGAACGCGATCAGCCGCCCAAGTCGCGTAGGCGCTGGGCGACATCGGGGTTGCTCAGGTCGCTCTTGCCGAAGCCCGGCAGCGCCCCGGCGGCCTCGGCCTCGGCCTGGGCGTCGGGGTAGTTGGACACGAGCATCATGGCGGGGGCGTCGTCAACCCGAGCGAAATGCTCGATCATGGCCAGGCTGGTGCCCGCGTCGAATCGGCCGTCCAGCACACGGTTGATCAGCAGCAAGCTCTGGCCGTGCGCGACTTCATCGAGGGCCTTCTGATTGTTGACCATGACGACCTTGACGTCGGGCAGGGCGGACTTGGCCAGCCGCGTGAGTGAGGAGCTGTCGAAGCCGCAGTGGCCGACGAGGGCGACATGGGTGAGTTTGGTGGTGGGATTCATGGCGAAAGTGTAGCGCCGGCTTAGGTGAAAAAATTTACCCGCGACGAAATAGTCCCGCCCCGCACGGGGTTGTTTAGAGGAAGCCGAGCAACGGCTGAAAGTTTGCCACCCCCTCAGGCCCGCGGATCGCTTGCCCAAGCCCCGCGGGCTTTACCGTGGGCCAGGGACTTAGCGGACCGACTCGACCAGCGCTCGCATCTCGAGCATGGCGGCCATGTCGTCGCGCTGGTTGAGCTTGTCGAACGCGGTCACGAGATTCTGGATCAGGCGGATAAGCCACTCGGTGTGCGTGGCGGGGCGGAGCAGCGAGTCGTCGCGGAGGACGCTGCCCCCGGCGATTTCTTCGATGCGGCTGAAGGCTTCTTCGCGGTTGAGCATCTTCCCGCCGTGGAACGGGTCGATGAGCAGCTTGGGGGTGCCGGGCTTTTCGTTCTCGGGTAGATCGCTGACCCCGGCGAGGAAGTGGCCGGGAGCGTTGATGCCCAGCACGCGGACGCCCACGGTTTCGAGCACGGCTTTGTACAGCAGCACCAGCGTGATCGGCAGGCCTTGGCGGGTCTCGAGCACGCGAGGCAGGTAGCTGTTGTCGGGGTGGTAGTAGTCGCTGGTGTTGCCGGTGAAGCGTGCTTCTTCGAAGAGCACCGCGTGGGTGTGCGCGAGCAACGCTTGGGTTTGTGCGGAGTTGACCCGGTCGCTGATGGAGGTGGCTAGCGTGACGATCTCGCCTTCCACGTTGTCGGGGTTGGCGTCTTCCAACTGGTGCATCGACACCGCCACCGCGCAGCGCACCAACCCGCGCGCCGTGTCGATCGCGTCGAGTTCTTCCGCCAGCGCCTCGAAGGCCTGGGGGCGGCAGTGCAGCGGGGTGGGTTCGGAAGGGTTCATACTGACGATTTAGCTTAACGCTTTGCCGCGGGTTTATCCCTCGGCGGGGGCTGCGGGATCTGCAGGTGCTTGGGGAGCGGCCTTCTCAGCCTTCTTCATTGCTTTGTCGGCTTGTTTGCGGAGCTTGCGGGCGTGGATGAACGAGCGAACGCCGATGACTATGTAACTGATGCAGAGCACCGCGGTGGTCTCGAAGGCGAAGAGCTTACGGGCCGAGCTTTCTTCTGCGGGTTTGAAGAGCTCTTTGATGCCCATGTACAGCGTCATGGCGCCGAGCAGCAACGCGAGCAGCAGAGCACCGTGGATCGCGTGTTTGCGGAGTTTGGGACTGAATGAGATGCCGCCGATGATGAGGAAGCCGCCGCCCACGAATGAGGGGATCAGGGCGGTGGTGCTGGCCTCGGTCCCGGCTAAGTAGTGGGACAACATGCCTAGGCCGACGAGGGCCAGGCCGAGGGCGATGGTGGTCAGGGGGATGCCGAATTTGCTCATGGTTGGAAACTCCTAGCTGTAGTGTATCCGGCCAGTTGCGCTTTGTGAGGCTTGGCTGGGAGTCTCGTTCCAACGTGTCGGGGACGCGGGATTCTGAACTCGGCGGGCGAAGTGGCGTATCATCTATGCCCCCCACGCCGCTCCCCGGCGTGTCTTTTTCCCTCCCCCGGAGATTTTTCCTGTGACTTCATTTTCCAAGACCTGTGTATTTGCTCTGACCGCTGGCGTGATGGCTGGCCCTTGGGCGGTCGTCCACGCGGACGATGCCGACGTCGCTGAGGTGACCGGCGAGGCCGCCGCAGAGGCCGTCGAAGCGACCGAGGATCTGGTCGAGCAAGTCGAAGCGGCGTCGGTTGAAGCCGCTGAAGAAGCGGCCGCTATGGTCGAAGACGGTTTCGCCAGCGACCTCGAGCGCCTCAGCTACGCCATTGGCATGAACATCGGCACCGGCATGAAAAACGACAGCCTCGAGATCGACCCCGATGTCCTCATCGAAGGCATCCGCGCCAGTTACACCGAAGGCGAAACCAAGATGACCATGGATCAGGCCATGGCGTTCCTGCAGGGCTACGCCCAGAAGATGCAAGAGGAACAGCGCGAAGCTGCTCTCAAGGAACAACAGGAAGCACTCGCGGCCAACAACGCCGCGGCCGAGGCTTTCTTCGCTGAGAACAAAGACGCGGAAGGCGTGACCACCACCGAGTCCGGCCTTCAGTACATCATCACCGAGAAGGGCGACGGCCCACTACCCGGTGCCGGCGACAGCGTCACCGTCCACTACAAAGGTCAGCTGCTCGACGGCGAAGTCTTCGACTCGTCCTACGACCGCGGCGAGCCCGCCACCTTCCCCGTGAGCGGCGTCATCCCCGGTTTCGGCGAAGGCCTCCAGCTCATGCCCGTCGGCTCCAAGGGCAAGCTCTTCATCCCCGGCGAGATCGCCTACGGCATGCAGGGCGGCCCCGGCGGCCCCAACGCCACCCTCGTCTTCGACGTCGAGATCATCGCCACCCAACCGCCCGCCGCTCCCGCGCAGCTGCCGGCCCTGGGCGACTGATCCGCCACGCGACCGTCCCTAAATTCAGAAACCCACCGCTCCCGGGCGGTGGGTTTTTTGTTGTTGGTTCACTTGTCTCGCTGGCGTGGGTGCCGTGGACAAACGAGCGTAGCGAGAGCCGGCCACGCCCGTCCACAGGCGTCGTGGCCGGCGCTTCGCTTGACCACGGCACCCACGCGGAACCACTACCGTTTTTCTTGCACTTTCACGCTCGGCGTCTCGAAGGTTACGATACCGCGTATGCGAGAACTCACCCTCCCCGCTCCGTTGATGCTTCTGCCCGGCCTCGGTGCCGACGGCGACCTCTTCGGCCCGCAGAAGCAGGCCTTCGGCGATGCCGTGACCACCCCCGATTGGATCGGCGTCAAGGCCGACAACGAAAGTATCGGCCGATACGCCGAACGCTGGGCCGAGTCGATTAATCAGCAAGTCGCCACCTTCCGCACGGATCGCCCCTGGTTCCTCGGCGGGATGTCGATGGGAGGGATGCTCGCCTTGGAACTCGTCCCTCACCTCGAACGCAAACCCGAGGCGGTCTTCCTGATCTCGTCGGCCCGCAGCAGCCCGTCGGCCACCTGGTGGGCCAGATTCGCCGCGGGGGTAAGCGGTCCATTCAGCCCCAAGCACGTCGCGCTGGGGGCGAAACTCGGCGCGATCCCGTTTGGGATCCGCGACGGTCAGGACGACATCGGCTACAAGCTGCTTTACAAGATGGCGGGCCAGTCCGATCCGGACCGCCTGAAGTGGGCCATCGGCGCGACCGCCGACTGGACCTACCCCGGCCCCGCCAAAACGCTGCCCGGCGGCGAATCGTTCCCCGGCATCTACCAGATCCACGGCCGACACGACTGGCTGATCCCGCTACGCGAGGATGACTGCGATATGGTGATCGACCGCGGCCGACACCTGATCAACCTCAGCCACGCCACGACCGTGAACCGCTGGCTGTTCGATCACATCACGGCATTGTGCGGCATTGATTTGTCATCCGAACCGCGCGTCGAGGACCCCGACGTCACGGTGATGCGACGCCCCGAGCTCGCCGCTCAGTTCTAAAATCGCAGCTATGTTTAGCGGGTGACGCGCAGCGTCCCGAGTTTTGGCTGTGTTTACCCGCATCAACAATCCAAGCCGACCATTACCGCGCGGGACGCTTCGCGTCACCCGCTAAACCGATCACGCGCATTGTGTGTGTGATCGTTTCGTCACCACGACGGCCAAAGCGCATCGTTGCGTTCGTATTGCCCGGCCTGATAGCCGCCGAAAAACTCCGGGACCAGCGGGTGGGTGATTTCCTGCCCGGTGGCATCGGGCAGCAGGTTTTCCTCGGCAACGTAGGTGTTGCCGGTCGAGCCGTGCACCAGCACGTGATACCAAGGCTGGTCAGTTGCCGGCTGGGTCTGGTTGCTGTTGTACCAATCCTCATCGGCGTGACAGCTCATGTCGAAGTCGACGATCACGCCGCGATAGCCGTAGCGTTGGTGCACCACGCACTGGCCGATCGTGAACAGGGGCAGGATATCAGGGAAGAAATCCTCGGGTTGGGGATCGGGGCGATTGGTGGGGTGGGGCTGACTCATGGCAGGTCCTTTCGTGGAACACTTGGCCCAAACCATCCTGATTTTTATACGCGTTCGGTATCGTCGGGGTTCGTTTCGCCCGGCACCGTGTCTGTCGAGGGGACTGGCTTCTTAGGCTCGGTGTCCTCGGGGGGGGAGCCGACCCAGAGCCCTTCGTCGTATTGGTACTCCGGCGGATAAGGCGACGCCTTGGCCGGACGTTTGGTAGGTGGGCGAAGAATCGAGTTGTACCGTTTCCACAGGCTGGCCTGGGTTCGGAGTTGCTCACGGGCGGTGATATCGATGATCCCCATTCGACCGACGCGCGGATCATAGAACACATAACCTGAAGAACGGACATAGCCGAAGCTATCGTCTACGCTCACTCGTGCGAAACCGTTGCGAAACGGTTCAGCCCAGTCGAATTGCGGTTCGATCTGAACACGCCCGGTCCGGCCGATGTATCCCTTCTTGCCGTTCAGTGTCACCATCGCCAGCGTGCTGTCGAAGTCGTCGGCCTGGTCATAAATGAAGGGGACTGTCACAGTGAATTTTCGGTTGATGTAACCCCACTTGCCGTCGAGCTTGACGGCGGCGCTGCCGTTGGTGAAGTCGCGAGCGCCTTCGTAGGTCGGCGGCAACACGATCTGAAATTTCTTATTCATGTACCCCCATAACCCGCCGGAACGAAATCGGGCCAAGCCACCATTAAAATCGCCAAGCATTTCGATCTCCCCTGTCGGGTCACGGTAGGCGAACTTGCCGTTCTTGTTTAAGAACCCCCAAACCCCGTTCGATGATGCATTGCTTGGTGGTGCCGCATCGGAGGCATTGCCCTTATCGGGTTTCTCGGTCGGCCCAGAGATTGGAGTGACGCTGACCGTTTCTGAGGGCAGTCTTACCGCGGCGTAACCTTCGTGGAAAGAACGCACCGCCGTGAATTTCATCGCCGTTGCGGGGCGGAACCGGGTGTTGATAAACCCGCAACGATCGCCCACGCGAACCCCCGCCCAGTTCTCTCGGAAGCGAAGCGCTGCATCGAACTCCGGTCCGATGCGGATTTTTCCAGCTTTATCGATATAGCCGAACTTCTCGCCGTCGCCGAACAATGCGTAGCCCTCTTCAAACCGGTCCAAGTAGGGGTAGATCGGATCAAAACGCCACTTCCCGTTGCCGATTAAGACGCCGGTCTTTCCGTTGATGGTGGCTCGTACCAAGCCGTCCACGCCGTAGTCGGTCCAGTCGAATTCGGGTAAGGCCACCACCCGCCGACTCTGATTCAGTATTCCCCAATAGCCGTTGATCTCAAGCGGCAGCAGGTCGTCGTTAGACCCGGCGTTCGCGTATTTCAAGGCTTCTGGGTTTTGGATTTCGCCAAATAACGGTGTCCGCGGATCGGCGAGATGGAACTCAGTTGATTGAGCTACCGCCGGTTTCATCCAGACGCTGGCAAACACCCAAAATGCAATAGTCCAAATAAAAAGTGACTTGCGGCAAGCCCAGGTGTATTGGGGAGTGGTTGGGTGAACGATTCGCATGGATGGGGGCCCGGGAAGATTGTGTGAAACCGCGGATCGATAGCGACGTGTTCCTATAAATCATAGTCTCTTCATTTCCTCTTTATTAGGGATGACCTTAAGAAATTCGTTGATCAATCCGAAAAACCAAGTGGAGACAAGGGTTTCGGAGGGGGAAATCGAAAGAGAACGATGGGCAGCGAGAAGAATTCACAACTCAATCACCACGAGGCGCCGCACGCATGCATCGCGCGTGTATTACAAGCCACCCGCTTTGTCGCTGACGTTCCCTTCGGCGAAGCCATCGGGGAGTTGATGTCCTTGTGCTGCGAATCGCTCGGTGCCGACCGCATTTACGTTGTGGATACCCACTCGGGGGACGGCCGTGTGCTGGCCGCCGCGGAGCGACGGGGTGAGAGCATCACCCCCTCGTGTCCAGGCCCCGAGGAATCCGAATGTTTGCGGAAGTATTGGCAGCCCGCGGTGCAAGACGGTGGGTTGTGCGACGACGCTCAACACCTGGCTCGCCCGATCGGCCACGATGAGAACAGCACCTTGGGTGTGCTCGCGTTGTACTGGAGCCAAGCCCGTTCACAGCCCGCAACGCTGGAGCAGATCTCATTTCTCGAATCCTGCTCGCAATGGATCGGCGGGGAGTGGGCCCGCCGAGCCAAGGTCCGCCAAGCAAGCGACATGGCCGAGCAGCGCCACCGCGCGATGGTTCGAGGTTTGAGCGAAGGGGTGTTCGAGTGGGACTTGCTGTCCAACGAAGTCGAGTATTCACCGCGTTGGAAGCAGATCGTGGGTTGCCCCGACCACGAAGACATCCAAAAACCCGACGACTGGTTCAACTACGTCGAGTCGAGCGACCTGGCCCAGCTTGAAGCCGACCTGGCGATGTTTTTAGCGGGGCAGACCGATTCGCTCCGTAACCAGCACCGCCTCACGGCCGTGGACGGCGAAACGCGTTGGGTTCTTTGTCGGGCCGAGCTGGTCCGTGACGAAACGGGTGAACCCATCCGCATGGTCGGTTCGATCAGCGACACGACCGAGTTCAAAGCCGCAGAGGCCAAGCTCCGCCACGCCGCAGAGACCGACAAACTCACGGGCCTGCCCAACCGGGCCACGCTGCACACCCGTTTGGCTCAGGCCATCCGACGCAACAAGCTCACCGGTGGCCGACGGCGCTACGCGATGATGTTCCTGGACTTCGACCGGTTCAAAGTCATCAACGACAGCCTCGGACACGATGCGGGCGACCAATTACTCATCCAGATCGCCGACCGCCTCCGCGGGCAGGTTCGTTCAGCGGACACCGCGGCTCGGATCGGCGGGGATGAATTCATCCTCCTGCTCGAAGAGGTGCAAGACTTCGATCAAGTGACCGGCATCGCCGAACGCTTGCTGGAAGTCTTCGGTGAGCCGTTCATGATCGACGGCAACGAGGTCATTTCAACCGCGAGCATCGGCATCATCGATGGCAGCACGGGCTACGACGACGCTGACGCCGCGATCCGCGATGCCGACTCGGCGATGTATCACGCCAAGTCGCTGGGCAAAGCCCGCTACGCCATTTTTGACCAAGACATGCAGGACCAGTCGCTCAAGCGTCTCGTCCTCGAGCGTGAACTCCGTCAAGCGATCGGCACCGAACAGATCTTCATGGCCTACCAGCCGATCGTCACCGTCGCCGACGGCAGCGTCATCGGTTTCGAGGCGCTGGTGCGCTGGAAGCACCCCGAGATGGGCGTGGTTCGGCCGGACCACTTCATCCACGTCGCCGAGGAGACCGGGTTGATTGTGCCGCTTGGCCGATGGGTCCTCGAAGAATCCTGTCGTGAACTCATGCTGATCCGCAAGGCCATGCCTGGGTTCGAGTTCACCATGAACGTCAACCTCTCCAAACGCCAACTCGTGCAGACCGATGTGGTCGACATGTTGGTCGAGGTGGTGGAGAAGGCGGGCGTCAAGCCCCAGTGGATCAAGCTGGAGATCACCGAGTCGGTCATCATGGACGGCCAGGCCCAGGTGACGCCGGTGCTCGAAGAGATGCGTCGCCGCGGTTTCCAGTTGGCGATGGACGACTTCGGCACGGGCCACTCGTCGCTGTCTTGCCTGCACCAATTCCCGATCGACGTGCTCAAGATCGACCGCTCGTTCATCAGCAGTCTCGATGAGCACTTCGAGTTCGCCGCGGTGATTCAAGCGATTGTGACTCTGGCGCATACACTGGGCCTGACTGTGGTCGCCGAGGGCATCGAGACGCGGGAGCAGTTGGCGGTCTTGCAGGCGTTGGACTGCGACAGCTTGCAGGGCTACCTGTTCTCCAAGCCGTTGCCGCTTCGTGAAGCACTCGAGTTTCTCAGCCAGCCACGCGAATACGTTAACTCGGCGTGATTGGGGTTGCGGCATATTGCCGCGCGGCAAACAATACGCCGATGTCAACGCCACTCGACGATCATTCACGTTCCCTGATGGCGCCTGGGGTCTGGCTCGACGAGTCGGCGATGTCGTTCACGTTTTCGCGTGGCGGTGGGCCGGGCGGACAGAACGTCAACAAAGTCAACACCCACGCCACGCTGACCCTGCCGCTCGAAGCACTCGAAGCCGCCATGCCCGGCTGGGCCTACACACGCTTGTGCGAAGCGGCGGGGCGGTACCTGGCGGACAACCCGCCGCGCCTGGTCATCCACGCCTCCGACAGCCGCAGCCAACTTGCGAATCGTCGATCCTGTGTGCTCAAGCTCCGACAACTGATCGTGACCGCGATGAACCGCCCCCGCATCCGTCGGCCCACTCGCCCGAGCGCCGCCGCGAAGCAACGCCGACTCGACAACAAAAAACACCGCAGCAAACTTAAGTCGCAGCGGCGATCTCCAAACGAACATTAGTCTGGAGTGTTGTTAAAAGGTTTGCGTTTTACAACGCCCCGCCGCAGCGGTCGCAATATTCAGCCTTGCGGTCGTGGCCGACTTTCATGCAATGGGGGCAGGCCTCGGTGTTGTTTTGTCGTCGTTTGCCCACGGCGATCTCGGCACTGATGATGCCCGTTGGCACAATGATCAGGCTGTAGCCAAACACCATCATGATCGACGCGATGAATTTTCCTAATCCCGTCACCGGGGTCAGATCGCCGAAGCCCACCGTGGTCATGGTGACGATCGCCCAGTAGATGCCGTGGGGGATATCGATAAAGCCGTTCTCCGGCCCCTCGACCAGGTGCATCAAAGCCCCCATGATCGTGACGCTGATCAGCACCGTGGTCAGAAACACCGTGATCTTCGCACTGCTGGCCCGCAAGCCCTCGACCAAAGCCTCGGCTTCCCCCAGATAGCGTGCGAGCTTGAAGATACGAAACACTCGCAACAACCGGAGCCCACGAATCACCGCCAATTCGTGCGATCCGGGGATCAGCAGGCTCAGGAAACTCGGCAGAATGGCAAGCAGATCCACAATCCCAAAAAAACTACGGGCGTAGCGTAAAGGTCGCTGCACGCAGATCAAACGTAAAACATATTCGATGGTGAAGATGATCGTAAACGACCACTCGATAACGCGCAGCTCGGTATGGAATCGCTGGTCAATGCTCTCCACACTTTCTAAAACCACCGCCAAAACACTCGCAAGAATAGCGATGAGCAGCAAAACATCAAAGAGCCGACCCGCGGGGGTCTCGGCTTCAAAAATGATGTCATGCAACCGGCGCTGCCAGGGGCGCATACCGTTGTTTTCCTGATGCTTTGACACATCATCCCTATCGGTAGGTCTTCTGCGTATTCGCCAACGTTAGTGACTTATAGATTTTGAGAAATCATCAAATTGGATGAATGACTCGATGTTATAAATGAAATTTGATACTATGCAAATCCGCGTCATACATATCCCTTGAGAAGGAGTCAGTTTTGCCCAATTTGAATGCAGTCTTAGGCGAAGAAATTCGCCGCTTGGCCCGCAAAGAAATCCGCGCCCAGGTCGGCGCGACCCAAAAGACCGTGGCCAAGTACCGCAGCGAAATCGCTGAACTCAAACGGCGTATCGGCGACTTGGAGCGTCGGTTGAATCAAGTCGAAAAACAAGAAAAGAAGCGCCTGGGTCAGCCTGTGGAATCCGGAGAAGCCGCGGCCAAACGCCCCCGCTTCAGCCCCGGCTGGGTCAAGAAGCACCGCGAAAAACTCGGCATCAGTGCCGCAGACTACGGCAAGCTCGCGGGTGTCTCGGGCCTGACCATCTATAACTGGGAGAAAGGCGAATCCTCGCCGCGCGAGAAGCAACTCTTGGCTTGGGGTGAGATCCGCAGCCTCGGCAAACGCGAAGCCCTCAAACGGCTCGAAACGATCGAAGACTGATTGTTTGGTTCATTTGGTTAACAGAAGATCATTTGCACCCGCCATGGATTCCCCGGCGGGTGTTTTTAATCGCCGTGTATTTGACGCAAACGTGCGCTGGTCCGCAGCAGCAGATGCACGCGTTCAAACTCCGCAACCACTTCGTCGCGCACCGCCATCACCGGGTCGTCGGGAGCGGGGGCGACCACCCCGGACGACTCGCCGAAGGCTTTACGCGCCATCGAACGGTACCGGCTCAGCGTGCGGTCGCCAAAAGACGCCACCGGTGCAAAGTCCTCCGCCAACCACCACGTCACCGGCACCCGGAAGCCCGCGTTGATGGGGGCCTTCACGACCAGCTCGGCGTTTTCTTCGTCACGCATAAGAAACCGCAAGTCGATGCATCCGGGGTTCGCCTCGGCGACCCGCTGCATCGCGGCGCCTTGTAAGGCGCAGTCTCCGCACCACGTGCCGGTCAGGCACAGCACGTGCATCTTCCGTGTAAAACCCGCGACCATGGCCTGCTGTGTATCGCTTAGGGCGCACTGCTCGTATCGTTGATCCCACGCCGCACGGTGCCCCAGGGATTCGCCCCCGGAGACAAAGGCTTCGTAGGCTACTGCCTGTTCAAATTTGGTTTGTAGTAATTGGGGTTGGTCCATCAGCATGCCATGATCTTACCCGACCCGCACCATCCGTAATGTTTGCCTTATTCCAGAAAAACATGTGTTTTTACTGGACTTTCCTAAGAGATATTGGACGTTTAGGGTATGCCAAGCCGAGCAGGGACCACCAATTCGATTCGCCGGGCCCGAGCCTTCACGCTCGTCGAAATCTTGATTGTGGTGGTCATCCTCGGGGTTCTCGCGGCGATCGTCATCCCGCAGTTCGCCGATGCGACCCGGCAGTCCAGCAAGTCGGTGTTCGTGGCCAACCTGCGTCACTACACCGAAGCGGCGCAGCTCTACATGTTCGACACCGGCGAGTTTCCGCCGGACTCGTCCTCGGGGCAGCTCCCCACGGGCTTCGACGATTACATCGACGCCGACCAATGGGCCGGGGGAACGCCCATCGGCGGGGTGTGGGACATCGAGCACCAGGATTCGGGCGGCGTCGAGTCCGCGTTGGGCGTCCACTTCGATGGCACTGGTGAGACGCGTGACGATATCTACATGCGTGAGATCGACGAGATGATCGATGATGGGGATCTGAACACCGGGCGATTCCGCAAGCTCGAAGACGGCCGGTACTACAACATCATTCGGGAGTAGCAGTCGGCTGCTCGGGGGAGGGCTCGAACAGCAGGAGTTTCTTGCCTTCGCTCATAAGAACAAGATGATCATCTTGCAGCCCATAGCTGTCGATCGCACCGAGTGCATCAAAGAACGCTTGTTCTTGATTCATCAAGCCGGGCGGGTTGTCGCTGTACATGCGAGTCGCGCCCAGCGCGCCAAACCGTAGAGCTCCCTGCGGTGTGGCTTCGTAGCTGCCGAAATAACGGTTCACGCCCGCAAAACCCGCGGCCCGGCCGTCGTTGGAAAACTCCAGCGACAGAGGCTGAAGCTTGCCTTCGGGCGAAGTGATCGGGGCTTTGCCGTCGAGGCGGGTGAGGTTCCACGTGCTACTGGCGACGATATCCCAGTCACCGTCCTTGACCTGAGGGCTGACGCAGCCCGCGAGGCATAAGCAGGCGATACAAGACGCGGCAACGCAAAGTGTGGTGGTCAGGTTCATGGCGTTTCCTCGGAGGGAGCGGCGGTTGCGGGTTCGGTCGCAGGTTCGCCTTCGGGCGGGGCGATGTATGCCCGGATGATGTTGCCCGTGCCGTCTTCGTAGGTTTCGATGTCGATCGCGTGGGCCATCCGTTTTAGGATCAGGCGGGCGGTGGCTTCGTGACCGAACCAAGTCACGTCGATCTGGAACTCGGTGAGGCGGTGGGTCTTGCGGTCGATTTTGATGGTTACTTTTTCGCCGTCTTCATCGACCGCCACGATCTTCCATTTGCCATCTTCCACGTCGCCGTTGGAATCGGTGATGACGAACCCCAGGTCGCCCATGGCGATCTCGCCGGCCGCTACGACCAGGTCGAAGGGCCCCATCCACGAGCCGGTGAGTTTGCCACGCTTGTACACCGCCGCACCCTGAGACGCTGCTGACGCCGCCGCCCCGATCACGGCTAGTTCTACGCCGCAGCCCGGCACGAGCGTTAACGGCAGGGTGAGCGCCGCGGCGGTGATTACACTTCTTCTACGCATCGATTTCAATGAAAAACTCCTGCTCGAACCAAGCAGGAGTTTACTCGAAGGTGGTTGTCCCACGAAAGCTCAAAGCGAGACTTACTCGGCAGCCTTCTCGGATTTGAGAAGATCGGGGAACTGCTTGCGAAGCTTGTCGACCTTGGGCAGCGAGGTGTAGGCGACGTAGGGCTGGCGGGGGTTCAACGCCGCATAGTTCTGGTGGTAATCCTCGGCGGGGAAGAACCGGGTGAGGGGCTCGAGCGTGGTGGCGATCGGTGCGTCGAACACGTTGGCGGCGGTCAGCTGGGCGATGTACGCCTCGGCGACACGCTTCTCGTCTTCGCTGGCGAAGAATACGGCCGAGCGGTACTGCCGACCGACGTCGTTGCCCTGGCGGTTCACGTGCGTGGGGTTGTGCGCCACGGCGAAGAACACCTGGAGCAGCTGCCCGTAGCTGATCACCCCGGGGTCGTAGGTGATCGCGATCACCTCGGCGTGATCCGTGATCCCGGCGCTGACGCCTTTGTAGTTCGCATCGTCTTCGGTGCCCCCGGCATAACCCGAGACGACGGAGCTCACGCCCTCGAGTTCTTCAAACACCGCTTCGGTGCACCAGAAGCATCCGCCGGCCAGCACGGCGATGGCGGCTTGCGGCTCGTCCGAGGCTTCGACCTGGAGATCAACTTCCGGGGCGGGCAGGTCGGTCGCGGCGTGGGAAGGGCGGCTACAGGCAAACCCGGCGAAACAAGTCAGCAGCATGAGAACGGCTCCGGGAAACAGGCGGGTGGGAAAAAGTCTGAAGTTTGGCATAGCTAACTTTATCTTAGGCGCGGGATCAGCAAGACCAACCCGTCGGGGCGGCAATCTATTCCGCGGGGTGGGGCGGTGATTGGGCGATGCGGGTGTTTTTCTTTGGTGAAGGTTGGTGGATACGGGCCGCAAAACCGGGGCGATCCGGGTACACTCGGGGTATGAATCCACGACGACCCAATTCCAATCGACCCGGGGGTCGCCGATTTAGTTCAGGAGGCGGAAACCGCGGTGGCCGGAGCTTCGGTTCCGGCGGCGGTGGCCGGCCGCGCGGCGGAAGCCGCGGCGGACCTGAACTGCCCATGCTGCTTGGTGAGCCTTCGCCGTCGCTGGCGAAGATCAACGCCATGAACATGGAGAAACTCGCGGCCAAGATCATGTCGCTACGGGAAGAACAGCAGCGCATGAACGCGAAGCTCGAACGCCTGCTGGCCCGCGACCCCGCGGCCCCCGAAGAAAAGATCGCGCAGGCGAAGGACACGCTCGCTCGGCTCAAGGCCTTGGAAGACGCCGCGATGACCCGCCTCAAGGGCAAGGCCGAGCGCAAGGCCCAACGCGAGCAGCGCGGCCAGTGACCGGCCTGGGGTGAGGCGCCCTCGGGTAGACCTTTTGTAAGTTTGGATCGCTCATGGATGACGCAGGAACGATGCCGGTGCTCTTGGCCGAGACGTCGCTCCTACGTTCCCTGACGCTGTCCTTTGTGATCATCGGGCTGTCGGTGTGCATGCACGGCCTGGTGATGCGGGTGCTCTACAACAAGCTGTGCTTCCCGGGCCGGCTGGTTTGGGTGCGACTCACCGCGGTGGTACTCACACTGTTGGTGTGCCACGTCGCTCAGATTTTGCTG
This sequence comes from Planctomycetota bacterium, assembly GCA_039194345.1. Lineage (GTDB taxonomy): Bacteria > Planctomycetota > Phycisphaerae > Phycisphaerales > Phycisphaeraceae > Algisphaera. The sequence goes on along the minus strand of JBCCWB010000014.1, from coordinate 4,326 downwards.
TTTGGTGCGGGCTACCACTTTTTGGTTGAACAGACCAACAGCTTGTCGGGGGTGTACGACGGCAGCTTCAACGACGCGGTGTATTTCTCGGCGGCGGTGTACACGACCGTCGGCTTTGGCGATATCACGCCGTTGGGCTACCTCCGGCTGATGGTGAGCTTTGAGGCCCTCGCAGGGTTAGTGCTGATCGCCTGGTCGGCCTCGTTCACGTTCTTCGCGATGACGAGGATGAGTAAACCCGCGGGCGGCGACTCGGAGGAGCTCGAACATAGCGTGACGGGTCAGCCGTAGCGTCGGGTTTGAATTCTCAATTGATTTCAGATTTTTGCTTGTGCCTTGGCTGAGCTTGGGTAACTTGACGGCTTACCCTTTCGGAGGGCCAACGCGATGAGTTTGCATCTGCTTTCCATTACGAATCCACGGCAACGAGCCTGACCGTTTGACGGTTGAGCGTTCGCTGCACTGTGCCTCATGAAACTTGACTGATTTGGACACGAACTGCCCACGGAGGCGGGGGCGGTGCCTGAATAGATTTGATTATCCCCATGCGCTGCGGACCTTGCTCAAGGTTGCGCCGCAAGGTTGATTTGAACCATGCCCAAGACGAAGAACAAAAAACGAAAAGCCAAACAAGAGAAGCCGCTGAAGCTGTCGACCGCGCGTCCGGTGGCCGCGGAAGACCTGCGCGTGGGTGACGGCGTCGCGGTGGCGTACGTCACGCAGCAAATACTGGCGGATGATGATCCTCCGCCGGATCAGACCTACAACCGCATCATCAAGGCCGATCTGATTCCGTATGACTCGGGCGAGCCGCTGCGCATCGTGGGTGTCTGTCTGCCATTCATTCTGGCCAAGAACACTTGTAAGCGGCACGTCACGCTGGACGTGCGTCGGCAGCACCTGGTGAAGTTAGACCTCGCCTACACCCGCCGGGCATTCAAGAAGCTCGGCGGAAAGAAACGCTGAGCGTTTCCTCATCGTAGGTATCAGTGATGGCTGAAGGTTGGCGGGGCTTACGCCGCTTGCGTATCCGCGGCGGCCTGGGCCATCCATGTGTCGATGGTGTGCACCACATCTTCGAGGTTCGGCTTGTTGAACTGTTGATCCGCGCCGACCTCGATGCCCTTGTGGCGGGTCTCGGCAGTGATCAAAGAGCTGTAGAGCACCACCTTGACCTTCGACGTGGCGGGGTTGTCCTTGACCTTCTTGCAAAGGTGCAGCCCGTCCATCTGCGGCATCTCGATATCCGAGATCAGCACATCGGGCAGCGGTGCATTGTTTTTCACCGCTTCGGCGAAGGCCTCCCAGGCTTCCTGGCCGTTGCGGTAGGGGGTGAACTGCTCGAAGCCCGAGTCGCGGAGCATCTTTTCGATCGACGCCCGGATGAAGCTCGAGTCTTCGGCCAGCCAGACGCGGGGCTTGCTGCGGTCGATGCCCATGGTGTTCACGGCCGCCGCCTTGGCGTGGCTGTCGTTGTTGGTGATGGTGTCATAGATCGACTCGAAGTCGAGCATCATGATCAGCTCTTCGCCGACCTCGGCCATGCCGGTGACCGCGGTGTGGCCGTTCGCGCCGGAGTCGGGCACGGGGCGGATGTCTTCCCAGGACAAGCGATAGATCGAGTCGACGATCTCGACTTCGAACGCAGCGGTGACGCCGTTGAACTCGGTGACGATGATCCGCCACTCGTTCTCGTCGTTGTGTTTCGGGATGCGATTGAGCTGCTTGTGCAGGTCGACCACGGTCAGCACGCTGCCCCGCAGGCGGATGACCCCGCGGACGGTCTCGGCTTGGCCGGGGGTTGGTACGGCGTCCACGTGGAGGATCACCTCCCGGACCTTGGCGACGTTGACCCCGAAGCGTTGCCCACCAAGTTCGAAGACCAACACTTCCAGCTCGTTCGTGCCGGATTCGAGGAGGATATCTTTGCTGGAGTTCTTGGCCGAGGTCGAAGGGGTGGGCATGGTAAAGGGCTCGGGAAGGGCTGAGATCGATGGCTTACGCGCAACGCGGGAACATACACCCGCTATGGAACCGATCGGCCAGCCCGATCGCGGGGTTTACCCATACCCTGTCTCCCGCCGATCTATGGCGGTTTCCCCCACCCTCCGCCGGATTATCGGCCGCCCTCACCCCCGATTCGTCACACAATCCACCACATACGCCCGCAGCTTCTCGGGCTTCACCGCCTCGCCCAGCCCCAATTCCTCCGCCGCGCCCAACGCCGTCTCCGCGTCCCACTGCTGATGCCGCGCCAGCGCGATGAGCACCATCGCCCCCGCCCGCTGGCCGAGCTTGCAGTGCACCGCGACCGGGCCGTGCTCCCGCGCCCCGGTGAGCACCGTCTCGAACGCCGTCGCCAATCGCCCGTCCGCGCCACCTTGCTCCGGGGGCCGCATCGACATCGGCAGGCTCACGTAATCCATCCCCAGCCGCTCGCACACCTCGCCCTCCTCCTTCACCGACATCGGCATCATGTCCTCCCCATCGTTCCGCAGGTTGATCACGGTCTTCACCCCCGCCTGGGCCAGCTCGGCCAGTTTCGTTTCATCCGGTTGGCCCAGCACCGCCAGGCCGTGGTCATCGAGGTTGATCGGGGGCATGTCGGACGCTTCCTTCAAAAAGTGGTCTGGAATTGGTGGTCTGGTCGGGTGGTCTACCGCCGTACCAAAAGCAGACCAGTGGGCTTTTTACGCAGTTTCGCAGGCCCAGCATCCTATTGCCAACGCCCCAACGCCGCTGTCGATTGTTAACCGCAACTTTTTTTCATCGCCGCCCGCAACACGCGATATCCCGCCGCGATCACCTCCTGGAACTTGACCCCGAACCTTAACCCACCGACCCAGGAGACCCACCATGTTCAGCTTCAGCCTCAACTCGTTCAACCCCACCAACACCTACAGCGGCGGCGGCTACGCCACCCAGGCCCGCAACTCCACGCAGGCCACCCAAGGCCGGCAAGTCCGCCAATCCCGCGGCTACGTCTCGCCGTTCCGCAACAACACCGCCGTCATTCAACCCCGCCCGCAAAACACCTACACCCCTTGGAACAACACCCCCAAGACCGTGATCAACAAGCCCGTGCCGGCACCGGCCCCCAAGCTCTCGCTGCCGATCTCCACCGGCACCCCCGGCGTGAAGAACACCCCGGCCCCGACGACGCCTAAGCCCAGCTTCACCTCGTCGATCACCCTGGCCTACAACACCGCCCGCAACACCGCGGCCTTGCCGTTCCGCCGTCTGGGTGGCGTCGTCTTCGCCCCGCGTCCCGCCGCCCCCGCTCGGGAGATGCACCCCAGCAAGACCATCCAGAAAGAAATCGACAAGCGTGACGCCCTGAAGCAAAAAGTCGACCAACTCCGCGACCAGATCCGCCGCCTCTCGAACGAAGCTCAACGGCAACGGTACCGCAGCGGCGAGTCGACGCGCCTCGACGAAACGATCCGTCAGCTGCGGGCCAAGCTCGCCGAGACCGCCCAGGAGCACAACAAGGCCCGCGGCGAAGTCGAGAAGCTCAAGCGGATGTACAACAACCCCGAACGCTACATCCCTGGCCGCCCCGGTGTCGCGGTCCCGGCTCCCGCCCCCGCGGTGGGTGGTGGTGCCCCCGCCGCTGGCCCAGTCCCCGCACCCGCCCCGGCCCCGGCGCCCGCACCCGCTCCCGGCCCCGTCCGTGAGACCCACGAATCCCCCACGATCCAACGCGAGATCGACAAGCGTGACAAGCTCAAGGAAAAGCTCGACAAGCTCCGCGAAGGCCGTCGCCAAGTCTCCAACGCCGCCCAGCGTCAACGCTACCAGACCGGCGACTCCACCCGCCTCGACCGCGAAGTCGATCGCCTCGACCGTGAGATCCGCCGTGTCGCCACCGACTACTACCGCACCCGTGCGGAAGTCGAAAAGCTCAAGCGGATTTACGAAAACCCCGAGCGGTACAACACTCAGCCCCGCAACCGTTTCCGCTTTGTCGCTCCGTTCATCCGCTAACCCCCTTTGCTCGTGAAGTGCGTGTCGACGTTCGACACAACCCGCCCACCCGTGCTCCAGCGCGGGTGGGCTTTTTGTTTCCTATCCATGCCCCGGTTGTCAAAGAGCAAAGCCTTGGCCGTGTGGGGAAGTGGGTTGGGATTCGCCCGAACCGATCACGGAGCTTTGGAGGCGCGGAGACGCGGAGCAAGGCAGGAAACATTTGGTTTTAACACCAATTGCCTTATTTCTTCTCCGCGCCTTTGCGCCTCCAAAGCTCCGTGATTGGCTCGAAGCAGATTCCATCAACCCCACACCAAGGGGCGGGGCGTTGGAATCGTGCGCACCAGACCGTCGCCC
>JBCCWB010000013.1:0-30734 GCA_039194345.1 Planctomycetota bacterium | reverse complement strand
GTAGGCTCCAACGGCGCATGCTTCGCGTCAGGATGCGTGCGACAGCAAGGGATGGCCATCGTTTTCAGAGTCATCTTCGACAAGCTTTGGGCCAGCTTGGCCAGCCATAAACACAGCACTCAAAACCGGGTCATCTTTCGCAGCCTGACGCAAAGCATCGACTTTCGCCGATTGGACCACAGACAGGTCTTCATTAACCTGGGTCATTTCGGTTTGAAGCTGATCGATTTCAGCCTTCAACTCGTCCATGCGTTTCTGCAAGTCCGCCTCATCCCGGAGGAAGGGGGAGAGAATTTCGTCGATCTTCGCGCCGAGGGTCGGGGCTTTGGGATCACTCACAACGGGGCTCCTGGAAAAAGGATGATTGGGGTTATCAATCCCAATCAAAAGATATATATCCCTCAGGACACCACCCGAATCGGCATGCAAGCGCATATTCGCTCCCAAGGCGTGCGGCTCGAAATGATCAGCACGGTTATAGCGATTAGGCCAACATGCCTAAACCCAGAACGCCGCCAAATCGCCTCGCGGATTAACTCGGGCTCCAGCCAAACTACACGCCCCGTCCAACACAGTCTCGGCTTCAAACCGCAAATTGCTGTTCAAGCAAAACCGCCATGCGAACCAGTTCCGCCAAAGACTTGGCGTTCATCTTTTCCATGACGTGGGCCCGGTGCACCTCGATGGTCTTGTGGGACAAGCCCAGATCCGAAGCGATCTGTTTGTTGAGCCGGCCTTCCACGACCGCCGCCATGACCTGTCTTTCACGGGGGGTAAGCCGCTGATAACACTGATCCACCTGCGCGACCTCTTGGGCCGCGACCTGATTCGCGGTGTTGATCTGCATCGCTGTGCTGATGCGGTCGAGAAGCGCCTGATCGGAGAACGGTTTTTCGATGAAGTCCAGGGCACCGGCTTTCATGGCCCTTACAGCGGCGGTCACGTCGCCGTGCCCGGTGATCACGACGGTGGGGAGGTTGACGCCGAGCTCCTGAAGTTTGTCGAACATGTCAAGACCCGACATCCCCGGCAGGCGCAGGTCGGCCACGAGGCAACCGGACACGGGGGTCCGGGCCCGATCGATCATCGCACGGGCGCTGTCGAAGGCCTCGACCACATACCCCCCCGACTCAATCATGTACTTGAGTGAATCCCGGACACCCGGGTCGTCGTCGACGATAAAAACAGTCGCTTGTATGGACATCGGAACTGGACCCCATCAAGTGGCGAGCCGATCTCTCGCTCACTGGAAACAGAAAACCGCCCTTCAGAGAGCAACTAACCAAAAATACATGGGACCAGTGTAGTTTAAGGTTTGCGTGATATGGGCCAATCAAAATCAGGGATTACACTCAGAAGAACACGATTTTTGTAGTAATTTCATCCCTAACGACGCCAAATCACGGCGAATTCGCCGGCAGAGTGAGATGAAAGACCGTGCCCCGCCCTGCGGGGTTTGGGGTAGCCCAAAGCCGACCGTCGTGTGCCTGCACAATCGATTGGCTGATCGTCAGGCCCATTCCCATGCCATCATCCTTGGTCGTGAAGAAGGGATCGAAGAGGTGATCCCGTTGCGACGCAGTTAAACCTGGCCCGCGGTCAGCCAGGGCCACCAGGATTTGTCCGTCGGGGTCCAGACGGGTGGCAATGTCGAGTATCCGCTGATCGGGAGCGGTGTCCTGCATGGCCTCAAAGGCGTTTCGGATGATGTTCACTAACACCTGTTCGATCTGGATGCCATCGACATGGATCTGTGGCAGATCGTCATCGGCCGCCAACTCCAGGCTGACACGCCCCTGGTGCTCTAAGAGGTCGGCCTCCAATAGGGCGAGTGTTTCTTTCAGCAGCAGATTGATGTGTTCGGATGAACGCACCGTCCCCCGCTTGGTCACAAACGCGCGAAGACGACGCACAATCTGGCCGGCACGGTCGGACTGGTCAGCGATGTGGTTCAAGGCTTGGTCGAGATCGTTCACCGCCGCTTGCTGGTTTTCGATACGCCGAATCGCACCCGCGGCATAGTTCTGGATGGCCGCGAGCGGCTGATTGATCTCGTGCGCCAGCCCCGACGCCATCTCCCCCATGGTCGAGAGCCGCGTGACGTGCGCCAGCTCCTCACGGTGCACCCGAGCCAGGTCCGCCGCGACTTTTCGCCGTGTGATATCCCGCTGGATCGCCACCCAATGGGTAATCGAGCCCCGGCCGTCACGCAACGGATTGATATGCCATTCCACGACGTATTCGCTGCCGTCTTTCCGGTAATTGATGGCTTCGCCCGAGTACGGCTCACCCCGACGCAAGCGGTTCCGGAGTTCGTTAAGAGCTTTGCGGTCCGACTTAGGCCCTTGGAGGATTCGCGGCGATTGCCCCAATGCTTCTTCGGGACGGTATCCGGTCATCGCGGAGAAGGCAGGGTTGACGTAGACAATGTGAGGCCCGGGCTTGTCGATCTGGTTGTCGGTAATGGTGACCGATTCGCCGACCTGCTCCACTGCCGACCGAATCAAACGCAAACGTTGCTCGGTGTCGAGGCGAGCGGTGACGTCGCGGGAAACCACGACGATCTCGCTGCCCTCATTGCGGCTGGAGGATTCGAGCCAAATCACCTTGCCGTCCTTGCGCTGAGCCCGGAAGGTGGTGCTCACCACTTCCGTGGTCCGGCGGAGTCGACTCAAGCTGCCGATGACTTCGCCTCGGTCGGCGGGGTGGGCGATCACGCGCGGGCGCTGCCCCAGAAGTTCCTCGGGCCGGTACCCAAGCAGGCGGTAACACGCGGGCGAGATGTAGGTGAATCGGCCCTCGGCGTCGTGGCACGAAATCATGTCGGTCGCGTGCTCGGCAAGCGTGCGGTATCGTACCTCGCTTTCACGGACCGCCGCAGCAGCTCGCAACCGCTCGGTGATGTCGTGCCCGGTGCACAACACCCGGTACGGCCGACCGTCTTCATCGAAAATCGGCGTAAAGCTATACTCAAAGCTCCTCGCCCCTTGCGTCGTTTCAAGCATTAACTCCCGGTGAAGCACCGGCTTGCCCTGCTGTTGTGTTTCTTGTGCGTGGGTTTCGAGTAACTCCGCCAGCCGCCCGGGCAGTGTCGCCTGCTGGAGCGTGTGTCCGACCATCACCTCGGACATGACGTTCAAATCGTCAAGGAACGACCGACTGACCCACATACATCGCTGCTCATCATCCAACAATAACACGTGATCGCCGCCTGCATCGAGCATCGCCTGCAACGTCTGGGCCTGGCGATCGCTGGCGTCTTTCACCGCTTGCAGTTCAGACGTCCGCTGCTCAACGCGTTCTTCAAGCCTGGTGTTCAGGGCTTCGAGTTCCGTACGGCTGGCGGCCAATGCCTCTTGGTCACGTTGACGCTGCGTGATGTCTTGAACAAACGACAGGATCGAAACGACTTTCCCTGCCCCGTTGAGCAGCACCGAATTGAACCACTCGCAGGTCAGGATTTCACCCGACTTGGTGTAATTCCGATTCACCGAAACATTGGACCTCTCTGTCCCGTCGACCAAGCGCTGGGTCACCCCATCGACATGCTCTAAGTCTTCTTCATAAACAAATCGCCAGCCGGCCCAATTCTTCCCCATGACCTCATCTGCGGTCCAGCCAAACATCGCCTCGGCCTTGGGTGACCACCGCACCATTCGCCAATCCTCATCCCACTCCACCACGCCCAGCGGCGTGTTGTTGATGTGGAACGTGATACGGTTGTGGGCCCGCCGCCGGTCCATCGCTTGGGCGAAGACTTCCGTCGAATATTTCAGGGCCAACTCTTCCACATCAGTCCACCGGCGACCCCGGCCGTGCTGATCGAAACCCAAGAGACCAACCACTTGGCCCTGCACCCGAACCGGCATACAAATGAATGCTTGTATTGAGAATGAGGCCAGATAGTCACGCTCCATCGGCGCTTCGGTCATCTCCGACAGATCGTTGACACGCAGCACATGCCCCGCCGCCGCACGAGGGAACAACGTCGGCATGGAAGTTGGCGTCACCCCCGTAAAGGCTGGAATGGTCGACGGGATCGAAGACGCTCGCCACTCAAACATCTTGCTCGACGATTTCATCGCCGCATCAAACTCGAACAGATAGCAGGAGCTGGGCTCGGCAAACCGGCCCAACATCCCCAGCGCCGACTCGATCGCCCGGTCCAATTCATTCGCGTCAGCCCGAATAAATTCACTAGACAATTGAAAGATCAACTCGCCCAGGTCCGACTCGCGTGCTGGCACCGCGGAACCTAACCCATCCCCCCCAGACTGGCCTTCGGTCAAGTCCGCCTGATCTGAATGCCGCGTCATAGAAAGTCCCCGAGGGTCAAAAAAGGTGGCCACACAGAATGCGTCGCTCTTATCAAGATAGCCGATGAACGGTAACCCTCACTCAAGTCAGCTTTAAAACTGTGGGCGTAGCCGCTCAGCCAATGGGCACAGCATCCATCAACGCCTTGACCCGCTTCGCCTCCACGGCACGCCCCAGCTGGCCGTCCGCTTTAACCGAAGTGCCCACAATCAGGCCGTCGGCATGTTCAAGCAAAGCCGCCGCGGTATCGGCCGTGGCACCACTACCCACCCAGATCGGCACGGCTTGCTCGCCCAGGGTATTCATCACGTCACGCACCTCGCGGAGCTCAGTCATGTCTGTCGCTTTTCCGGTACCGCTGCCCGAGACAATCACCCCCGACGCCCCCGCTCGCAGCACCAATTCCTCCACTTCTTCCTCTAACGGCCGCCACCCCTGCCCTATCGGTGCTGCGTGTTTGACTCGGACATCCGCCCAAACCGCAACCTCTTCAGCCCCCATCTCCTTTCGCCGCCGTAGCAGCCTCGCCGCGTCACCCTGGATCACCCCTTGGTCGGTCACCACTGCTCCACTGAGCACATTCACCCGCACGTAAGCCGCTCCGCACGCCGACGCGACCGCTAAAGCGCTTTCGCCGTCGTTGCGCAGCACGTTGATCCCGAGCGGCACCGCCTCGCCGATCTCGCGTTTCACATCACACGCCAACCGCGTCAGACACGCCACCACCTCCGCGGGCACCCGCCCGGAAAAGAATGGCACATCCCCGAAGTTCTCCAGCATCAACCCGTGCACACCGCCTTCGACCAAGGCCAATGCGTCACGCAAGACAAAGCCTCGAAGCTTTGCCCAATCCCCCGCATACCCCGGTGCACCGGGCAACGCCGGAGCGTGCAACATCCCCACCACCTTCATGCCCGAACGGCCTTGCTGATCTGCGGTCATGCCCGGCAGTTTAACCCGGGGAGAAGGCGTAACAAACAAACTCCAACGTCGCGACCAGCACGGGCACCATCGTCGCCGCGATCGCCATCACCATGACCGCTCGCCCCGCTCGAGGTTTCTCGCGGACGATTTTTTCGCACATCAGAATCACCGCCGCCACGATAATGAACTTGAATGCGATCATCCCCGGAAAACCGAAGCGTCCGAGCACCGCGTTGGCGATCGGATTGACCTCCCATCCGCCCAGAGCCAAGATTGCGCCGGTGCAAAGCCCGTCCATCGCGGACAGCCCCACATAGCTGAGGTAGGCCCTCGGAAGCTGCAGCGTCTTGTGCAAAGCGGGGTTGACTGTGTACTTCCACCACGAAGCCAGCCGAGTCGTCCTGACACCCGGAAGTGTCCCGAATCCAAACGCCGTGGTCATGCCGTCCCTTTCATCAAACACGGGCGTGTCCGCAGGTCCGTACTTCAAAAATTGCAAACGAGGTGCCAACCCCTAGAAAGCCGAAACAAAGACATGAAAAACTGCTTTCCTGACTATTTCATCGGCAAAAAAAACGCCGTACCCCTGCAAGGCCGCTAAAAAACAGTCGCCTGACGGTATTTTCAGCATCGTGACTTCTATGTGAATTTCGCGCCCTACTCCGGTTTACAGATCGCCCTGTACTCCCGATAATGTTTTCTTCGGCCTTTAAATAAGGCTGTTGTCGGTCGGCCGGGTTATCGCCCGGGTCAGACTGTTTTCCCCCACCGGGTGCCTGAAACGCGTTTTCTTGACGGAGACGAGGCGATCAGTGCCGGGCCCCGGTTCCGTCCCTGATCGCCAAGAAAGTCCCGGTTCCATGCTTCCCAAAGAGCCCCCCCGCCGTCCCCAGTTGGGATTTTTGTACGTGCCCCCGTTCCGCATCGAGGGCCTGTCCATCGCGGGTGAAGAGTCCTGTATCCACCTGCCGGAATTCGATATCGCGTTCGACATCGGCCTCTGCCCCCGTGCCGCCCTTCCATCCAAATACGTTGCTCTGACCCACGGCCACATGGACCACGCCGCGGCGCTGTCCTATTACTTCTCGCAACGCAGCTTCCAAGGCATGGGCACCGGCACCGTGCTCTGCCCCAAAGAGCTGGCCATGCCCATCCACCGGCTGATGGAAGCCTGGGTGGACATCGAGCAGCAGCGCACGCCCTACAACGTGATCGCGATGGAACCCGACCAGGAGCAGGAAGTGAAGAACAATCACTACCTGCGTGCGTTCGAGACGGTGCACACCGTGCCGTCGCTGGGCTACACGCTGATCGAAAAACGCACCAAGCTCAAAGAAGAATACGCCGGGCTGCCCCAGGAACGTTTGGTGGAGCTGAAGAAGAAGGGCGAAGAGATCACTCAGACCCTGATGATCCCTCTAGTCTGCTACACCGGCGACACCGCCTGGGGCAAGCATTTCGATCGCGACGACGTGCTCGGGGCCAAGGTCCTGATCACCGAATGCACCTTCATGGAGAAGGGCCACCGCAAGCGGGCGGGCATCGGCAAGCACCTGCACCTGGACCATATCGTCGACCTGCTCGAACGCAGCACCGCCGAGAAGGTCGTACTCACCCACCTGTCCCGCCGGACGCACATCGGCATGGTCCGTAAAGCGTTGGATCAGAACATCCCCGCTGAGCACCGCGACCGCGTGCTCGTGCTCATGGACAACCGCGCCAACCGCGAGCGGTACGAACAACAGGTCGCCGAGGCCGAAGCCAAGTCCTAACGACTGACGTCGGTGATCGGGCCCCTCGATCCAGGTCCGCCATGGCCCACACCCCGCCGAGTATCGCGGTGTCGTACGAACACCCTCGTCATCAAGCCCGGGCCGAGGCGGTCGCTGCGCAGCTCGATCTGCCGATCGCCAAGAAATTTAATGACCCGCACGCGATGCACCTCGCCGTCACCGAGGTGCCAAACACTGAGATAGAACGCTTGGAACTGCGTGTGGTGGAGAACGGGCATCCGCTCTCAGGCGGACACGGCGTGTTCGCCGACCTGCCCCAACTCGACACGACCAGCCCCGCGGGCCGCTCGTTGAAAACCCCGCTACTCAAAGCGGTTGGCATCAACAAACGCAGCGGCGCGGCCCGACCCCGGGTTCTCGACGCGACCGCCGGGCTGGGCGAAGATAGTTGGCTACTCGCCGCGGCGGGCTGTAGCGTGACCGCCGTCGAACGGCACCCGATCGTGCATGCCCTGCTCGCCGATGCGCTTCAGCGGGCCCGCCTGATCGAACCAGACATCACAGAGCGCATCACCCTCACAGACTGCGCCGATGCCGCGGATGTCCTGCAATCGTTGGCCGGATCAGAGCAATACGAAGTGGTGCTGATCGACCCGATGTTCCCCGGCTCGCCGAGGCGAAAAACCACCGAGCGTAAGCCCATGCGGGTTTTGCGCTGGCTGGTAGGCGAAGACGCGGATGCCGACAGGCTGCTGGACTGGGCCATGCAAGCCGCGGCGCGACGTGTGGTGATTAAACGCCCGAAACACGCACCCCATCTAGCGGGCGTCGAACCCGTCGCGGTTCACACTGGGAAAGGTTTGCGGTTCGAGGTTGTCCCCATCGGCTGATTTTTGCTCAAACACACTTGCCGACCAGCCGATGGACAAAGGCGTGGCATGCTTTAAGGGATTGGCAGAGGTCAAAAGACACTGCCGCCCTCCACGGATCCGAAATACGGATCCAAGCGTATTTCGCCACCAAGATTAGGGACACACCGTGATTTCATCCACCGACATGCAACCCGTCTTCGGCCGATGCGGCACGGTGATCGCCTGGATCCAAGAGGACATCCTCTACGACCTATGCGGTCGATGGGTAGCCTTCTTCGACGATGAGGGCGTTTACAGCTTCCGCGGTCGTCTGCTCGGCTTCTTCGAGGATGGATGGTTCCGCGACCAGCGTGGTGATGCCCTGGGCTTCACCGAAGACGCCAATGATCAGGGACCTATGCGACCGGTCTGCGACCCGGCGCCGTTGCCCCCTGCCCTGGACTTCCCCCCGATCCCCGCGACACCGCACCACTTCCCCGTCTCGCCGATGCCCGGCGTGGACTGGAGCATCTCGACCTGGAACGAATTTGTCGCGGGCACCGGCAACGCCTGTTCGATGTATTGAATTACGCCGAATTCGCTACACCCACAAAAGAAAAGCCCACGGCCAATGAGCCGTGGGCTTGTTGCTTGTTGAGCTAGACCAGAGACTCAGCTCGTGGTCGCCGCCGCCGAGGGAATCGCGGCCGCACTGCCATCGGGGTCGGGCCGACTGCTGGATACCGCAACGCCCGAGCCCGCCCCGCCGGACTTGTCGCCGATGAGCAGGATGGGAGCCGCGATGGCGATCGACGAGTAGGTACCCACGAGCACGCCGATGAGCATCGCGAACGCGAAGCCGTGCACGCCCGGGCCGCCGAGCAGGTACAGCGTAAGCACCGCGATCAACGTCGTACCCGAGGTCAGCACCGTACGGCTGACCGTCTGGTTGATCGAGTCGTTGATGATCTGTGGCGTCGCCCGGCTCAGCCGGCCGCGGTTCTCACGGATACGGTCGAAGACGACGATGGTGTCGTTCAACGAATAGCCCACGATCGTCAGCAACGCGGCGATCAAGGTCAGGTTGATCTTGAAGTCGTCAAGCAGCAGCACCTGGAAGCCGGGCACCGCCGACAGGTAACCGCAGATCGCCAAGATACCCATCGTGATCGAAACGTCGTGGACCAAGGCCGCGATGGCCGCGAGGCCGTAGCGGAGGCTCCCGAAGCGGAGCCAGATATAGGCGACGACCGCGAGCAGCGACAGCACCATGGCGACGATCGCCTGCTGCTTCATCGTGCCCGAGACCTGGCTGGAGAAGTTGCTGACGCTGGCGAGGCTGGTGTCACGCTGCAGCGCGTCTTGGACCAACGCCCACTCGGTGGCGGCCAGGCCGAGCCGTTCGGTGAATTGGCTGCGGTCCTCGGCGTAGTTGGTCTCGTTGTCCTTCACGACCACGGCCATGGTCGAGTAGCTCGGGTTGCCGTTTTTGTCGTTGCCCGCACGCTCGAGGCCATAGACCTTGAACGGCCGCGAACCCAAGAGGTCGTAGCCCGGCTGACGACGCATCCGCGAGATACGCTCGGTGACGTCTTCGACGCTCACCGCGGGGCTTAGGTTTTCCATCACGATGGACACGCCACCGACGAAGCTTTGAACATCCGGAGATTGCTCGGTGAACTCACGGCCGAGGCTGCCGTACAGCGAACCCGCCACGACGGGCTCGACAACGCCTTTGGCCTGATCCACCGACAAGCCCAAGCCGTCAAACCGAACGGTTTCGGTCACGTCCAGAACATCGCGGAAGATGACCTTGATCGCATCGCTCAGGGCCGAGGAGTTTTCGATCAGCGTGGCGACACTGAAGCCTTGATTGCCGTCGCTCTCAAGCGTGACAACCTGGGCTTTCTCCAACAACGACCAGTCGGCCTTGGTGGGAAGGTCCAGCTTCTGATCCTCTTCACGGTCGGCGTTCTGAGCTTCGACCTGATCGATCTGATCCTGCAGCTTCGCGTCGATCTCCACGGCTTCGGGCTGGTTGCCGAACTCCGCCAGACGGGTGCGCACTTCGTCGATCGGCAGCGTTGCGCCGTCAGACAAAGTGAAGGTGACCTCTGTGCCGGAGCGGAACTCAATGTCGAGCATGTCTTCGCCACGGGTAAACGCCATGGTCAGGCCCGCCACGATCAGGATCACGCTGACGGGAAGGAACAGCTTCCGCATGCCGATCCAGTTCACGTTGGGCGAAAGCAGCTTGCCGAGCGCGGGAATGACCGTGGGCAGCATCGCCAAGCTCTTGGCCCTAGTCAGCAGGAGGTAGAGCTCGATGATGACCCGCGTCGAGAACAACGCGGTGAACAGCGTCGCGAGGATACCCACGCCCAGCACGACCGCGAAGCCCTTGACCTCGGCCGTGGCGGTGTAGCCCAGGACGAGACAGGTGATCAGGGTGGTGATGTTGGCGTCGAGAATCGTCGACAACGCCTTGTCAAAGCCCAGACGCACCGCGGTGGGCAGGTCGGCCTTGGCGTCGAGCTCCTCACGGATCCGCTCGAAGATCAGCACGTTGGCGTCGACCGCCATACCGATGGTCAGCACCAAGCCCGCGATACCGGGCAGGGTGAAGGTCGCTTCGATCAACGAGAGGACACCGAGGATGATCACCATGTTGGCGATTAGCGCGAAGTCGGCGACCAGGCCGGAGAACAGGTAATAGAACGCCATGAAGATGCCCACCACGATCAACGCGATGATGCAGGCGTTCAGGCCTTTGCGGAGGTTATCCTCACCCAGCGAAGGGCCGATGGTCTTCTCGCTGATCGGGTCGTAGGATAATTGTCCTTCCAGCGAACCCGCGTCCAGCGTGTTGAGCAGGTATTGGTACTCGGCGTTCGAGAATTCACCGGTGATCGTGCCGCCGGAGGTGAGCTGGGCCTGCAGCGTCGGGGCTGACATGAGTTCGCCGTCGAGCACGATGGCCATCTGCCGGCCAACGTTGCCGCCGGTGAGTTGGCCCATGAGCTTGGCGCCCTTGGCGTCGAGCGAGAAGCCCACCGCGGGTCGGCCGAGTTCGTCACTGACCCGCGAGGTGTCGTTGAGCGACCAATCGTCGTCGCCGGTCATCGCTGTGCCGGGGGTGTTGGACAGCAGGACGTAGAAGTCGCCGCCGTAGGCACGGGCGACCAAGCCACGCGAGAAGAAGGCCGCGCCCGCGGATTCCGGGTTCTCGATCAGGGCTTCGCGGGCCTCGCGTTCCTCAAAGAACTTCTCGAGCGATTGCACCTTGAACCATCGCCAGTCTTCGGTCAGACCCGCACGCGGGCCCTTCTCGTCCAGACGCTGCACGTAAGTCGATAGGTCGAGCGGCTGAGCGGGAACACCGCTACCACCGGGCGACGCCGAGATGCGGAACTCCAGCACACCCGCACCGCGGAGCAGACGCTTGAGGTCTTCGGGGTCATCCAGCGGACCCTTGACCGCTTCGTAGGCTTCCCACGCCGCGGCCGTCGTATCGATCTGATCCACCAGACCCGGGCGGGTCGCTTTGAACCCTTCCAATGCTTCCTGACGGGGCGAGACATCTTGGCCGCGACGCACTTCGTTGGACAGTGCGAAGATGCGGTCTACTTCCGACGGGTCGATGGCGTTGGACAACACCACGTCGCGGGCTTCGGTGTAGGCGTCGCGGGCCGCGCTGAATGCACTCGCGGTGGTGTTCAGCTCGGCAAACAGCGCATCCAGCTGAGTCTGCTGCGCGTCCGTCGGCGAACCCCCAAATTCGTTCTGTGCGTTACGCCAAGCCTTATTGACCGCTTCGTAAGGCGCACGCAGCGAATCACGCTTGGCCGCGAGCTCGGCGAGCTCGTTGAGCTGCTCGACCATTTCTGCATTGCCATTGGCCAGCGTCTGGAATTCTTGCTGACGAGCCTCGGCGTCGTCGTTGAGCACCGCCGAGTCGATCGTGGTGACGTCCAGTGTGTTCTCAAGCAGCTTCTTGAGTTCGGCCTCGTAGGCTTCTCGGGTGGTTTTCACCCGCGGGTCCGGTTGAGCCATGGTGATCGACACGCGGTTGCCGATCTCCGGACGCCAGATCAGGTTCTTCACGCCGGTGGGGTCCACACGATCCCGCTGCACCATGATGGTCTGATCGATGACGGTCTTGGCATCTTTGCCCTCGGGAACAAGCACGTCGTAAACCAGCGTGGTGCCCCCGGCCAGGTCGATGCCGGGCTTGAGGTCGATGGTCTTCGGATCGCCGTCTTTGAGCAGCAGCAACGCCGCGCAGCCCGCGAGGACGGCCAGGATCAGCAGGGGTTTCCAGATGGGGTATTTCATGGCGAGAAAGAATTCGGAGTGGGGAATTTAGATTTCGGAGGCTTGGGTATCGCGTCATTCAAATCATCAAGCCGGGCACTCGCCCGCTTGGTCGTGATCCGACCGCCGCAATCATCGATCCGAGATGTTTCAGTCTTCGGAGGTGACGCTGTTGATCGCGGACTTGGCGAAACGCATGCTGGTGTTGGTGTTTTCGTCGACCTTGACCAAGACTTCGTCGTCGCGGACTTCGACGACCTTGCCGATCACGCCGCCGACAGTCTGGACTTTGGCGCCCTTGCTCAAGTCAGCCAAGAGTTGTGCCCGGCGTTTCTTTTCTTTGCGATTGCCGCCCATGGTGAAAAGGATCATGAGGCCGAACATCAGGATCATCAGCGTGATGAATCCGCCACCGAAAGGATTGGCGCCGGTGGTGGCTCCACCATCTGGCCCAACTCCGGGCTCTTGGCTGCCGGCCTCACCGGCGGCTCCCTCGATCGCGGCGGGTGGCGGCGAGGTATCCAGCGGAGCACTGGCGGGGGCGGGCGAGTCGTCAGCTTGGGCCAGGGTCACAGGCCAGGTCGAATCAATAAACGGGTTCATCGGGAAGGTCTTCTTGTCGTCGTGGGGCGTGGCCTACAGGCGAGCCAAGGCCCCGAGGATCGGGTGTATAGAACAGCCGCCAGCGTCACAGGCCGTCGGGGAAAGCGACCGGCCAACGCTCGGCTAGCGAGGACCACGCATTGTCACGGATCGCCCCGCGGATGTCCAATAGCAGGCGTTGGAAGTGCCGCAGGTTGTGCAGGCTCACCAATATGCCGCCAAGCATCTCGTTGGCCTGGAACAGGTGGCGGATGTAGGACCGGGAAAAGCCCGTGCAAGCCACGCAGTCGCAGCCCTCCTCGATCGGCCGGGGGTCCTCGGCGAATTTCGCGTTTTTGAGACGGATCAGCCCCGTCGAGGTGAACGCGCTGGCGTTTCGGCCGTTCCGGGTCGGCAGGACGCAGTCGAACATGTCCACCCCCGCCCGGACCGCCGCCACGATGTCCCGTTCGTAGCCCACGCCCATGAGGTACCGCGGCTTATCGGGCGGAAGCAGCGGCGCGGTGTGCTCGACGACGCTGCGGATCTCGTCGCTGCCCTCGCCGACCGCCACCCCGCCGATGGCGAAGCCCGGCAGGTCGTGTTGGGTGACCTGCTCGGCACAGAAAGTCCGCTGCTCGAGGTCCGTGCCGCCCTGCACGATGCCGAATAGCCCCTGCTCGTCCCACCGGCCGCTCGCCCGGTGGGCTTTCACGCAGCGATCCAGCCAACGAAGGGTGCGTTCGTTGGCGATCTCGACCCGCTTGGCGTACTCGGGCGGGCTCATCACTGCGGGCTCAGCGGTGTTCGGCCTGGCTGAGTCGGACCGCACGGGCGATTCCGCGACGTTACGGGGGTTCAGTTTCTCGACCGCCGCGGGTGGGCAGTCGTCAAACGCCATGATGATGTCGGCCCCGAGCTGCTCTTGCACCTGCATCGAACGCTCGGGCGTGAGGTGGAACTCTGCCCCATCGAGGTGGCTTTTGAACTTGACCCCGTCGTCATCGATTTTGTTGAGGTTGCCCAAGCTAAAAACCTGGAAACCCCCGGAGTCGGTCAGCATCGGGCCCCGCCAGCCGGTCCAGTCCTGCAGCCCGCCCATCTTTGCGATGAGTTCGCTGCCCGGACGCAGCAGCAGGTGGTAAGTATTGCCCAGCACGATCTGGGCCCCGGTGTCGGCCACCGACTGCGGCAGCAGCCCCTTAATCGTGCCCTGCGTGCCCACCGGCATGAACGCGGGGGTGTCAAACGTGCCGTGCGGCGTCGTCACCCGGCCGAGGCGGGCATTCGAGGTTTCGTCCTGCTTAAGCAGCTCGTAGGAGATCGCGGACATGGGGATATCAGACTTCGGATCACGGTTTTCGTTCGGGGTAGCCCAAGAGCATAACGCCAGCCTTCTCCCGAAGCTGGCAATCCCCGCTTAAAAATATGCAATCCGCGGTCGATTTACCCTGCGTTCTTCGAATCACTCGCCTGGTTCAGCGTCTTTTTCTCTTTTTTGGTGAGACTCGCGAGGCCCTTTTCGCTGACCTTGGCCAAAATGCGGTCGATCTCTTCCTCGGTCGCCCGCTCACGCTCGAGCTTTTTCTGGAACCGCCCTTCGTTGATCCCGTCCTGGATCGAAGACGGCGAGACGCGGTCCGCCCAATTCAGCCAACTGGGTTTCTTGACGAGAAGCACCGCCAACGCCGCCCCGCCCAAGTGTGCCGCATCGCCGCCCGCGTTCGCTGATCCCGCCACGACCGACAGGAACGACAAGCCCAGGAAAATCAACGCCATGGTCCGCATCGACATCGGGATCGGCGGGATCAGCAACTGCACCCGCTGATGCGGGAACAAAATCGCACACCCCGCAAGGATGCCATAGATTGCCCCCGACGCACCCACCAACCCGATCGGCACCCCCGCTTCTCGAGCCATCTCGATCAGAGCCGGGTCGCCGATGACTCCCGGGGCGAAAATCTGCAGCAACGCGTAGAGCAACGCCCCGGACGATCCGCACAACAGGTAGAACGCCAGGAATCGCTTGCTGCCCCACCACTGCTCCAGAATGGGGCCGAAGAAGTACAGCCCGATCATGTTGAAGAGGATGTGCAGAAACCCGCCGTGCAGGAATTGGTAGGTGAAGAACCGCCAGACCTGGGCCCCATAGATCGCCTGGTCCACATTGAAGTTGCCCCAGTTGTAGGGGGCCAGCACCGCGCCGCGACGGGCACTGCCCATCACGCTGTCGATCAGAAACACGCCGACATTGATCAGCAGCAGCCAGGTCGCCATCGATCGGCTGTTGAAGCCACCCCCAAACCGACGACCGCCCATACCGCCACCCCAGCGTCGCGCTTCTTCCTTCAAATAGTCACGGTCGCCTGCGCCCATGCTCGTAGATTCCTCAGCTCTGCGTCTCGTCTTCGCGGGGGATACCAAACGTCTGGTGGTACAACAGCGTCGCGATCGTCTTCGCGTCGCGGATCGTGTTGTCCCGCACCATCTTCATCGCCTCGTCCCACGCCACCGCTTGAGCGATGATTATTTCCGTCTCATCTAGGTCTTGGCCGACATACGTCAACCCCTCGGCCCGATAAGCGTGCAGCAACTCCGTGCAAAACCCTGGCGTCGGAAAAAACTCGGCCAGTTTCTCCACTCGCTGGGCTTGGTACCCCGTCTCCTCAATCAACTCCCGGGGCGCACAATCGTCGGGCGACTCTCCCCGCTCCACCGTCCCGGCCGGCAACTCCCAGAGCGTGTCCTTCACCGCGAAACGCTCGTTACGGATCAGCACCACCCCCGGCCCCTCGAAATCGAATCCTTCACCCGCCCCATCTGCGATCAATGGCAACACCACCACCGCATCCGCCGCCTCCACAATCTCCCGCCGGTGCGTCCCCCCGCCCCGCTTGGGCAGATCGATCCCGCGGAACGTCACACGGACGCCCTGGTGCACAATCTCGGTCTCGGGGTGCAGGTCAAACATCGGCAAAAATAGTAGCCGCTGCAATCCGCTCCTGCTGAGAATCGCAGCACACCTCGACCGATGTCATTAATAGAAAAGGGCAAACTCGCGACTAACGAGCTTGCCCCAAGCTAAGGTCAAGAATTATCAAACGCGGCGACGCCGGGCGGGTAGGTGCAACATCGTGCCCAGGGCCACCAGCGCCAACACGGCGGTGGGCTCGGGGACCGCGTTCGCAGCGAAGGGGCTAGCAAACATCGCTTGGGCGATCTGCTGTCCGGTGAGTTGGCCTTCGGTGTCGTCGAAGTTCCAGTGGATGCCCAGGTAGACCCGGCTGCGGCCGTTCTCAGCCATGGCTTCGCTTAGCGACGTGAAGGCGCGTTCGGCATCGTCCAAGTCTTCCAACCCGTACATCTCGGCGAGGGTAGCGTCAGCAAGTAATGCTTCCAGCTCGGCGGAGGTGAGGGTGAAGGTGATGTCGTCGGTGCCGTAGAACTCCTGGAGCGCACCGAAGACCGCGCCGCCGAAGGTGGCGTGGCCCGAGAGGTAAGTCGGGAACGGCGGGGTGAAGCCGGTCAGGCTTTCGCCATCGGGAGCACCCAGCGGGGTCCAATCGGAGACGCCTTCGGTCATCGCGTTGCCGTCGATGTCGCCATCACGGATGCCGGTGACCGGCCGCCAGAAGTCGTACTCGAATTTCGAATTCCACGCGACGATGCCCGCGTCAGCCATGGCTACGGTCGCCTTGGCAAAGAGCTGGGCGTTGTCAGCAGTCGTGTTGCCTTCCTGCACCGCGATGGTCTGCAGCACATCGTTGAATAGCGTCATCGGCGTACCCATCCCCACGCGGTCGTAAGCCCAGAACACGCCGATCTCGGTCTGCTCAGCGGTGCGCGTCGCGCTATCGACCGAGCCGAGGGCTTTCACTTCGTTGTACGCATCCGCGTAGGCCTGGCTGGTGACATCGGGCATCGGCGCGGGGAGGAACGGATTGACCGAGTTCAGGGCAAACGTATCCACCTCGCCCCAGGCCGGGCCCCAAGCTTCCTGGCCGGGGTTCACTGGGTCGGGCTGCCAGTGGCCGATCTCGTAGGTCGGGGTGTACTGGACGCTGGTGTCGTACCCATCGTTGGCCCGCTTGGCGAGGATGGCTTGGCCGATCTGGGTCCCCAGGTCCACGCCCGCGGTCTTGGCGGCGCCGTCGGTAATGCCCGAAAGCGTCGAGGCGAGGCCCGTATTGAGGGTGGTTTGTTGGTCGCTGTAGATCCCGCTCAGCACGGTGTACGCGGCTTGAGCCGCAGCGGCTTCACTAGAAGCACCCGAAAACAAACCGGCATCGATCCCGCTGTAGTCGTAAAACGCGCTGGCGTTCGCCCAGCCCCCAGTCATCGCCATGCTGTCGTAGATCGCCAGGTTCATCATGGCCATCGATCGGGAGGCCATGCCTGGGTTCTGGAGCGATTCGTTGTCGACCAAGACACCGCTGGCAAGCGAGTTCCAATCCAAGACCACATCCTGGCCTAGCGTCGTGGCGGCGGGAACAGTCAACAACGCTGCCGTCATCCCCGGCAGAAGCCATGTGCTCCGGAATCGTTGCCTAACTTTCGCTTCGTCCGATCCAAGAGCGGTCAACCACGCAACATCAACACACTTCATGCAAAGCCTCCTTTCAAGGCTACACCTACCATGCCACACCGAACGGATATGGCCACGTAATGTCAGACAGAGATGAGCTAAACCCTGAGCAGCAAGGCGGCTACACAGCCATGCGATAGTGCAAAGGGGGTTGCTCGACGGGCCAGGCGGGACAAATCGAATAATGGGCGGCCCGAATCGGCGGTGCGGGATGTCGGTTGCTTTAGCGGGGCCCCCTCAGGGCTCATCCAAACTCAACCCACCGAGGCCGACGTGATAATGCGGGGTCACGCTCTTGGCTCAGCATGAAGGCCGAACGTAGGAGTTAGACCGATATTGCGGGGGTGGAAGAAAAAATTTACCCCGAGAACAAGAGCCATCAGGCCAAGGCCGGAGCGACATACTGGCTGCGAACCGCGCCCCCCTCGGCGGTGCTGCTCTTGTGGTCGCAAGGATGGGCCTCATCACCCAAACCAAAGTCCGTGGCGTAGAGCTCCGCGACCTTGGCCAGCACATCATCGGGCAGCTCGGTGCCGTCGCAGCAGACGGCGTACTTGTCCACGTCTTCGGTGCTGAGGATGTTCGGCTCGATGCTCACCATCGCGGGCTGCTGGGCGAGCCAACGCAGCGCGAACTGCGTGACGGTCATACCCAGGTCACCGGCGATCTCGCGGATGATGGCGTTCTTCTTCAGGCCGTACACCATCCAGGCGCGGTCGCGGAATTTGCGGTGGTCGCGGTCGGGGAACTTGTGGTGCTCGTCCTTGAACTCTTCGTCGAGCATGCCCGAGTTGGTCGGAACCCGGGCGATCACGCCGCCTCGGCCCTTGGCCTCCGCAATCTCGCCGAATTCCCGGCCTAGGTCTTGCTCGTACAGGTTCGCGACCGTCTGGACCACTGCGGCATCGTGCTCAAGGAACGCCAGGTGCCCTTCCTCACGCCAACCGATCGCCGGGCCCAACGCGATGCCCCACTCTTTGATCTTGCCCTCGGTCTTGAATTTTTCGAGCTCTTCAAACAGCTCGGGCTTGTAGTGCTCGAGCTTGATGTTGTGGGCCTGATACAGGTCGATGCAGTCCACATTCATGATCTTCAGCGAGTGCTCGAGCTCACGCCGGAGGTTCTCAGGGGTGAAGTTCTGCTTGCGTTCGCGGTGCGATCCTTCTTCGCCGGGGTCGGTCACGAGGTCGTAGCCGAATTTGGTGGAAAGCACGATGTTGTCTCGACCCGCGTATTCCAGCGTCGGCTTCATCAGCGATTCCGCCCGCCAGTTGCCGTAGGCCGGGGCCGTGTCGAAGAAGGTCACGCCCTGGTCGAAGGCGTGGTTCTGGATGGCGATCGCCTCATCGTCGGTGAAGTCACCCCACCAATTCACGCCGAAGGTGAAGTTGCCGAAGCCGAGGAGCGAAACGGTGAGGTCGGTGCCGGGGATGTTGCGGGTGTGCATGGTGAAAACCGGGGTGGGGTTTGCGTGGGGTGGAAAGTGAAGAAGTTTAGCGGCGTCACGGCGGGCTTCAATCCGCCCCGATTTGGTTTCCAATGCTATGGCGAGATGGGTGGCATAAACCTACAGCCCCTGCCGTTGCGCCTCGATGGCCAAGGCCTTGAGCTGGGTCTTGAACGGCTCGCCGCCCAAGGCCGGATGGGTCTGCTCCAGTTGGCGGACGCGGCGCGACACGTCGGCCACCCCTTCACCGAGCTTCAGATTGACCTCAAGCCGAGCGACCCACGACCGCCAGTAGATGTCGGGGTAAGGCTCGGTCAGGCCGCCGATGATGCGATTGAGGATGGGCGTCGCGTCCCGCAGAGATGCGGGATCGCCTTTGCTCACCAGCGCCCGGGCTTTCTCAAACAGCACATCCACATTGTTACCGAACTGAGCCTCAAGGCTCGTATCACGAAGATAAGCCAAAGCCTCGTCCGGCCGGTTCGCGATGCGCAGCGACTTTAGCACGACCAGCCGATACGGCAGCATCTGTTTGGCCGCGTAACCCTGCCCCTGCGCCCAATCGGCCAGCAGCTTCGCCATCGCCGCGGCGGCCTCGGCCAGCTTGGCGGATTCGGGTGAATCATCGCCGAGCTGCTCGATCTGTCGCTCCATGTCGTTGAGCACGTTGTTGATCACGCCCGCCGCGGCATCGGGGTACCGCCCCATCATCGTGCCCGCCGCTTCCTGGGCTTGGTCCAACCGATCCGCTTCGACCAGCAGCAAGATGCGACGCTCCAACCCGAGCTGAGCCAATTCGGAGCGTTCGGCAAACTCCGACTCAAAGCTTGCGATGCTTTCCAGCGCCCCATCGATATCGCCGCGCGTCGCCAAGACCTGCGCCTCGGCCAGCTTGGCGTTGGCCAGCGCACGGGCCGCGCTGTCCGCCTTCGCGGCTTGCTGCGGGTCGGCCAACACCGGCCGAGCCTGAGCCGCGACGCGGCGGGCCGCATCCAGCAGGTTCGATTCGATCCGGTTGCGCTGCGAGCCCTCACGTGTTTGGTCGTACCACTGCGACAGCGCAGACACCCGCTGAGCCTGGGCCTGGAGGTAATTCGGGTGGGTCCGCAATTGACGGTTGTAAAGCTCGGCCGCCCGCTCGTAGTCTCCCTTGGCCTCGAACATCGCGTAGGCGTAGTACACCAGCCGATCGTCCGCGGGCTGGGTGGTGTCGAAATCACCCGAGTCGTAGAGCACCCCCATCGCCCGCTCAAACGCCGGGGTCACGCCGGGCTGGTCCGCGTAGCTGCGGTGCAGCGACTCCAATAGTCGGGCCGCCAGGTCGATCGCGTCGGTTGCGACCGGCAGTGTCGGCGTCTGTTCCGCCACCGTTGTCGCGGCATCAGCCGCGGATAGCAGGCTGCTCAGCTTCTTCGGGTTCAGCGCGTAGGTCGCGTAAGCCAGGTTGTATCGGCCGTTCGCCCACACCTCATCCCCCACCGCCCCGCGGTCGTCCACGGTCTGCGCAAAATCGATCGCACGCTGCAGCGATGCCGCGCCTTTCTCTTCTTCGCCTCGCTGCTTCCACAACAGCCCTCGACGCCTGGAGATGTCCGCCACCGCCACCCGTACCGCACCGGGCAACGATTGAATCGTCGCCGCGTCGGCATCAGCGGGAATCGCTGAGGCCCAGCGATCGTAGATCAAGTTCCGAAGCGCTGCCGTACCGTCACCCAAGGCCGGGTCGTTCAATAAGTCGAAGTAGATCCCATAAGCCTGGGCAGTGAGTTCGTCTCGCTCAGAATTTTGCGTCTTCTCCGCTTTACGGAGCCGAAGCAGGTGCAGCGCATCGGCGACGAGCAGCCGATCATCAAGTCGTTCTTGTACCGCCGAACGTTTGGATAACTCGACCAGCCTTGCCTCGGCTACATCGGGCTTGCCCTGCTGCTCGATCGCATTGGCCCGCGCAATCGACGCCGCCAAACGGTCGGGGTTCCAATCGGCGTTCGACACCGCGGCGGACAGGTAGTCTCGCTCGGCGATCGCCGCCTCGCCCCCACTAAAAAGCACTCGCCCCGCCAACGATTGGGCTCGGGCCCGAAGCGTTTCGCCACCGACCTCGCCTTCGAGGAACGGCCGCAGCGTCGAAACCGCAAAGCCCCGCAATTCCGCCCGCTTCTCTTGCGGCGTGACATTCCCGCCCATGAAAAACGGGGACTCATCACGCAGGAGGGTCGCAAAGTACGCCGCGTTTGCCGCGAACCACGCGTTCTTTTGGTCGCGGTACTGATCGAAAATCAGCCCGTTCAGCAAAGAAGTCTCGATCTGCTCCCGCATCGCGATGTCGCGGTCCAGGCGGGCTTCAAGGTCCCGGTATTCCTGACTCGCCTGAACCAACATCGCCAGCGCAATCGGCACATCCTGCTCAAACGCCTTGCGTTGATTGGCGGTCGGCACGCCAAGCTCCACGAAACTCGACGCCGATCGACGGAAGCCCTGCAGGTGCGTCACCAGCAACATCTCCGCCAGGTCAGTCCGCCAGACCGGACGCAGCGGGTGTTTCTCCATCGCGGGATTGTCGATGAGCCCACGCAAGCGTTTTCGGGCTTCGTTGAAATGGGTCAGCCGTTCTTGCCCCGAAAGCTTGGGGTCGCGTGCCTCGGCGAGCAGCGCATCGAACTCTTGAAGGACCGTGATAGCCGAGCGGTCAAACTCATTGGCATCCGCGAGGAACTCAAGAAACGAACGCACCGCGGGGTCGGCTGAAGTTCCGGGCGAAGTTACCTGACCTAACGCGGGCTGGACGCAAGCCAGGAGGAGCAAAACACCAGAAGTACTCCCAGCCCAACATCGCATCATCCATGATTTCATTCGGCCGGTCCTCCTGTCTTGGGGCAAGCACATAGCCATGATTAGGGCTGATCCGATCGGGCAAAACTCACATTGGTGTACTTGGCCGAGATCGCGGCGTTGAAGGCGTTGACCACGTGCTGCCAACGCACGGTGCCCTGCGGCTCGATCAGCACGGGGTTGTCCGGCTCGTAAATCCCGTCGATGCGCGAGCCTCCCGGGTCATACCTCAAACGGTCGAGGTCGGCCGCGAGTTCGCCAAAGCTGGCGTAACGCACCGGGCTCCCCACCGGACCGCGTTCGATGCTCACCAACGCATCATCGCTCGGGTCCGACATCAGGCGGATGGTGATCTTTTCTCGGGGCAATTCATCCGAAGCCGTGGGCGTACCCGCCCCCTGCGGGAGCTTCGCGCTGAGCACGCCCTCATCGATCATGAAGTTGGCGGTGACGACGAAGAAGATCAGCAGCTGGAAGATCACGTCGATCATCGACGTGAGGTTGAGCTCGCCGACCATGGCCGGGCGTCGGCCGCGGCGCTGCCGCGTCGAGCGGTGGTGCACGGTGGCCTCGTCGGCAGCATCGAGTTGGGCGGGGTTCACGTCAGCCATCGATTCAGTCGTTGGGCATGTAAGCCACGAGGTTCACAGTCTCGATCCCGGCGGCACTCAGGGCGTCCATCACCGGCTGCATGACGTCGTAGTAGATCGCACCATCGGCCCGCAGCAACGCCTCGACCTCCGGGCGTTGGGCTTTGACCTGCTTCAGTTTCTCGGTGATGCCCGGGATGTCGGTGATCTCGAAGCGGGAGTTCGAGCCCGTGCCGATCTTGATGTAGCTCGCCGTGCCGGTGTGGGTCAACGGAAACTCCGCCCGGCCCTGGCGGGTAAACGGCTCGGGGGCGACATTGATCACGATCCGGTCCACATCACCCAACTCGCGCGTCTGCGGGTCTTCGAGTTCGGGCAGCATCATGTCGACGGTTTCTTCCGAGACAATGTTGTTCACGAGCATGAAAAAAATGATCAGCAGGAACACCACGTCGATCAACGGCGTGATATTCATGCTCGGGGCGACAGCGCCGCGTTGGACCACTTTCGACATCGTGCAAAGCCTCAGAGATTACTTGTCTGACGAAGACGAACGCTTCTTCCGCGACGGGCGGAACGGCTTGATCAACTGCTCAGCCTGCACCAAGCCCTCGGCGGTGATCGCATCGATCTTGTTCCGCACCACGGCGTACGACGCCAACGCGGGGATCGCCACGACCAACCCCCAGAAGGTCGTCACCAGTGCAGTAGAAATGCCCGCGGCGAGCTCGACCGGGTCGGCCCCGCCCCCGGCATCAACGAGGGTCTGGAACGCCACGATCATGCCGTACACCGTGCCGAACAGGCCGAGCATCGGGGCGATGTTGCCCATGACGTTCAGGATCTCGATCGGCCGGAGGATGCGGGTCGCCTCGGCGTCACCGGACTCTTCGAGGGCACTTTCCATCGCGGCGTAGCCGTTGCCCGCTTCGTTGAGCGCCGAGGCGGTGATCCGTCCGAGGTAGCTCGGGTCGTTGTTCGCGAAGGCGATCGCTTCGCGGTACTGCTTAGCCGAGAGAAATTTCTCGATGCCCGACTGGGTTTCATCTGGCAGCAGATTGACCCGGCGGTAACGCATCACAAACACCAGCGTCAACCCGATGCTGATGAACGAGGCGATGATCAGCAGCCAGATAATCGCTAGGCCCAGCAGGTCCTCCGACCAGAAGAAGGCCTGGAAGAAGCTCGCGCCGCCGTCGGTGGCGGGCGGGGCGGCGTCCTGCGCTCGCACGGGGCTCGCCGCCAGTGCCAAGGCGGCGAGCATGACGGCTGGCATCAAGGTTTTGATTTTGGAATGCATCGACATCGGTTTTCCTATTCGACTATTCGGGTAGCACGTTGGTGGTCACCGCGAGGTATTCGCCGCCGGTGATCTCGGCGATCTCTTCCATCAGGGTCAGGCGTACCTTGTTGCCCTGGGCGTCAAACGCCAGGCGGTCCAGGTCGTTGAATTCGATGGTGTTCACCGCGACTTGGTTGCGTCGACCATTGGTCACGGCCTCAATAAAGTCGGATCGCTGCCTCTCATACTCTTGCAGGCCCGGATTGTAGAGGTTTTGCGACAGCAAGAAGATCAGGTCGGGCTTGAGCGCAAAGGCCCGCCGCAGCGCTTTGACCGCGTCGCCCGAACCCATGTTTTGCACGTTCCGGGTATCGCGCAGCCACTTGATCGACTGGCCCTTGGCGTCGGCGGTCGCGCGCTTCAGCCCACGTGGGGGGACTTCTTTCGTATCCTGGCCATCAAAGACAATGATGCTGAACCGCTGCTTCTCGCTCATGCCACGCAGTGATTTGGCCAATTCGTCTACGATTTGGGGGTAGTCGCTGATGATCGAGCCGTCGGCTTCAACCACAAAGACGATGTTCTTGGCATTGCCACCGCTGCCAAAGAAGTTGGTGTCGAACTCCGCGGCATCGTTGAGGCTGAGCTCAAACGACGGGGCCGCGGCGGCCGAAGGTTCGCCCAGCCCCGGCAGCTCGAGGTCCAGTTCAAGGTCGAGCTCCAGCGGGGTCGGCTCAGGCGTGGGCGGCGCCGCGACGGTGGGCGTCTGCGTCTCGACACGCTGCACGACCTCGACCTCCAACGGTGTGCCGGGCGTGTCGCTGAGGGTGACCAGCGGGACCACCACCTGCTCGTCGTCCAAGACCTTCTGCACCGACCACACCACGAAGACCGCCACGATGACCAGCCCCGCGTGAGCCAAGAGCGAGATCGCCCAGGGCACCATCCAGACCATCGGGCTTTCCGGCTCGTCCTCAGCGGGGGGCGGCCCGTCGATGCCGTGCGCTTCGACGAAGGCGATCGAGGCATCCGCCGCCGCGGGATCGACCGCGTCGTCTTCCCCCGGCTCATTGGCTGCATCTTCCGGATCTAAGTCTTCGAGCGGAGCGTCCGCTTCAAGCCCCCCCGCCCGCTGCATCGACTCATCGATCGCGTCCAGGTCCGACGCCTCCAGCAGCTCGTCGTCGTCGGCATCGGTGAATAGCGATTTGCTCGGTTCGATCTCCGGCGGATCATCCCCAGAGAGGGGCGAGTTTTCAGCAAAACCCAACCAGAGCATAGAGACACATTCCCAAGATCGGATGCAGATCAGTTCATTGCGGGCAAACGCCGCAAGAACTCATCTTAACCGATGGCGCAACCTGGAAACGTTGAAAGTAAGCCCCACGACGGCGGGGTTATTCGGGGAGTAGATCGTCTTCGCCGAGATAGCGGTGGACGCCGCCGGACTGCAGAGCGATCAGCTCGAGGGTGCCCAGGCGGGTCGGAGTGGAAAGCGGATCGGGGCGACGGACCTGCAGCGTATGGAAGACCACATCGCGGGTGTTGGCGGTGCCGATCAACGAAAGCAGACGCGCCCGCTTGGCCAGGGCCTTGTCGCCGGTGCCGGTCAGGCCGTCGCTGAGCAGGATGATCGCATCCGGCTGGTAGGCCAGCGCCCGACGGATCGCCGCATCGGCATGAGGGCGTCCCGACGCAATGATGCGTCCAGCGCTGGGGGCGATCCACTGGCTGGTGTGCTCCACCGCCTGGCCGCTCGCCCGCTTCATGCCGTAAGGCGGAGCCTCGGTGACCTCGTTACCCGAGAAGAACAACACCGCAAACGACTGCTCCGGCCGAAGATCTTGGATCGAGCGTCGTAGCTCTTCAAGGATGAACGGGAACGTATCGATCAGCGAACCCGAGGCATCGATGAGGTAGACCAACCGGGTCGCACCGGGGGTGCCGTACAGTCCGCCGAAGCCGTAGTGCGGGTCGTCTTTCGGGTCGACCGGCATCACGGGAGGGAATGCCGCGCCGGGCTCAGGCAGCGCAACCATCGGCTTAAATGGTTCGCTTGCCTTGGTCGGCTTCGTAGCAACCACAGGCGAAGCGACTTGCGGCTCGACGGCTTGGGTTTCGGTCGCTTGGCTAAAGCTGGGTTCAGCCAGCTTCACCGGAAACGGTGTCGCCACCGCATGCGTCGTGCCGACCTTGGACTCGGAAATCAACTCTGACGATTCAACGGCTTCATGTGGCAACGCCTTAACCACCGACGCGTCTGCCGCGTTGCCGGGGTCACGCCCCATGGTGGCCCAAGCCACCAAAGACGCGAGCACCAAAAGCAGCACGTGTGCCCCGACCATCCATGAACGCGATGCCGCGTTTGACGTCGAGGCATCAGAAACTTGGGAAGACGTCGAAACGCTCGAAGGCGACGGGGTGCGGGGCTGGGTCATGGTGAGTTTTTCCGGACGAGATGAACTACGAGCCTGCAGCGAAAACTCATTCGCGTTCAATCTGGATCGGCTAAGTCGTCGGTCTATCGACAAGAGATTTGCGGTGTTCCGGCAACGTCCCGATAATTCAGCTCCTCTTTTTCTATATCCGTATCACCTCAGGATGACACGCATGGCCCGCACCTCCGCTACTTCCAAGAAACTCCGCATGGCATTCATCGGCGCGGGCGGTATCGCCAAAGCCCACCTCGACGCACTCAAGAACTTCGATGATGTGGAAGTCGTTGCACTCGCCGACGTGAGTCAGAAGACCCTGGAAGACCGTGCCCAGGAATACGACCTCCCCAGCGACGGCTTGTTCACCGACTACAAAAAAATGCTGAAGGTCGTTCAGCCCGACGCGGTGAACATCTGCACCCCCAACGGCCTGCACGCCCCCAACGCCATCGCCTCCAGCAAGGCCGGGGCTCACGTCATCGTCGAAAAGCCGATGGGCATGAACGCCGCCGAGTGCAAACGCATGATTGCCGTCGCGAAGGCCGCCAAGAAGAAGCTGGTCATCGGATTCCAATACCGCTTCGACCCCAAGACCGAATTCCTCACCCGCCTACGTGACGACGGCGTGTTCGGCGACATCCGTTTCGCTCGGGTCCAGGCCCTACGCCGACGCGGCATCCCTAACTGGGGCGTGTTCGGCCGAAAAGAGCTCCAAGGCGGCGGCCCGCTGATCGACATCGGCGTCCACGTCCTGGAGATGTGCCACTTCACGATGGGCAGCCCTAAACCCGTCGCCGCGTTGGGCATGACCGACACCTACCTGGGCAACAAGCCTTCCAACAAGATCGCTTCGCGCTGGGCGGGCTGGGACCACAAAACCTACACCGTCGAAGACTTGGCGGTCGGCCATATCCGCTTCGAAAACGGCGCGGTGATCCACCTCGAGTCGTCCTTCGCGGCGCACCACGAACACAACGGCAAGATGGACTTCCAGATCATGGGCACCAAGGGCGGGGCCAAGTGGGATACGTCCGAGGTCTTCACCGACCAGAACGGCCACATGATGAACCTCACCCCCGCCTGGCTCCCCGAAAAGGAAGGCGGCTTCGCGGGCTACTTCGGATTGAAGCTCCGCAACTTCGTCGACCACATCACCAAGGGCACCCCGTCGCTCGCACCGGCGGAGCACGGCCTGATGGTGCAGCAGATGCTGGATGCGGTTTATGCTTCCGCGGACAAAGGCGGCAAAGAAGTGTTGATTAAGGCCTAATCTGATGGCACGCTTGCTCAATGCCTATGGAACCTGTCCGCTCCGCACGAGGTGTCCTGTCGCTTGAGCTTTACGATCGCCCAACACTTCACCATGTTCTCACCGATGCACGCGGTCACGGTCGTGGTATGCGCAGTGGTGATCTTCGGCGTGATCCAGCTCGGGCTCCGGGCTAAACACCGTGGCGATGCAACCCGGGTCACACGCGGGGTCGCTTGGGCCGGGATTTTCTTCTGGCTGGTTCAAATGGTCCACGCGTTCGGCTTCGACTGGAAACCCGCCCACAGCTGGCCGCTGCACGTCTGCGACATCGCGGGACTACTCGGACCCATCGCTCTGTTGACCCAAGCCCGCCTGCTCCGGACGACCGTCTACTTCTGGGCGATGGGGTTGGCAGTGTGGGGAGTGATTACGCCGACCCTGTGGAAGGGACCCGATTCGGTGGTGTTCTGGCTGTTTTGGATCAACCACGGCGGGGTCATCCTCTTTGCCCTATACGACGTCGTGGTGAACGTATACCGCCCTACCCTGAAAGACTGGGGCTGGGCCTGCGTGGTTTCATTGGCCTACGTCGCGGTGGTGGTGCCGCTCAACCTGGCCCATCCAGGTTGGAACTACGGCTACCTCGGGGACGTGGAAGTCGGACGAAAAACCCCACTGGATTTGCTTCCGCCTTGGCCTTGGCGACTCCTCGCCATCGAAGTCTTGGGCGCTGCCATGATGCTGCACGCCTGGTTGCCTTGGGCCATTGCCCGGAAATTCAACTCTGGACGGATTTTGAGCGGAACGACAGAAATCCCTAGCGTTTCTCCTTAGACAATCTTAAACACCTTAAAAACAAATGCTTAAGAATTTCATGTATTTATGAATATGTTTGCGTATTCGCCTTGAGGGTGTATGCTTCGTGGACGCAGGGAAGGTGCACGCTGGCGTTACCGACGGATCGTGCGCCATGGGTGGATAGTTCGCGTGGGGCCCGCAATAAACACGCGATTTGCTCCGTTAGAAAAGTGAAGCAGGGAGAAAGTCTGTCCACAACGCGCGAAGCTTGGGAGTACAACCACGGGTTGACAGGCCGCGTACGGTCGAAAACGGCGTCGGACAGGGTGGGGAACATGAAGATTCTGCAATGCCATAATCTGTACCAGCTTGCTGGTGGCGAAGACAGCGTCGTCAAAGACGAACGCGAGTTGCTTGAATCGCATGGGCATGAGGTGATCTCGTTCACGCTGCACAACGACGCGGTCGAAGACATTTCACGTCTACGCCTCGCGGCGGGGACGATCTGGAGCCGTAAGTCTGCACGTGAACTCCGCGAGCTGTGCCGACGCGAGAAGCCAGACATCGCCCACTTCCACAACACGCTTCCGCTGATGTCGCCCTCGTCCTACCACGCTGTCCGGGCCGAGGGGGTGCCGGTCGTACAGACGCTGCACAACTACCGCCTGCTCTGCCCCAAAGCGACCTTCTTCCGCGACAACCAAATCTGCGAGAAGTGCCTGGATAAGAAGGTCAAGTGGCCCGCGATCCAACATGGCTGCTACCGCGACAGCCGATCCGCCAGCACGACCGTGGCCGCGATGCTGACCATCCACGGCACGATCGGCACCTACGAAAAACAGATCGACGCCTACATCGCGTGCTCCACCTTCACCCGCGACAAGATGATCGAAGGCGGCTACCCCGCTGACCGGATTCACTACAAGCCCAACTTCTTCGCCAATGACCCCGGGGTGGGCAGCGGCGGGGGCGACTACGCGATGTACCTGGGACGGCTCTCCCCGGAAAAAGGGATCGACGTGTTGGTCGACGCCTGGGACCAGCTGGACGAGGTTCCGCTACATGTCGTCGGTAAGGGACCCCTGCTCGACAAGATCACCGGGCTAAAAGCACGCAGCAGCCAAGTCAGGCATGACGAGTGGGTGTCGTTTCCCCAAGTGGGCCAGCTGTTGGGCGAGGCCAAGTTCCTTGTGCTTCCCTCGATGAATTACGAAGGGTTCCCCCGGGTGATCGTCGAGGCCTACGCCTACGGCGTGCCGGTTGTGGCATCGAATATCGGGGCGATGGCACGTGTCATTACCGACGGCGAGACTGGCCGGCTGATTAACTATGGGGATGCCGACGACCTCGTGCGCGTGGTACGTGAGCTAATGAACGACCCCGAGCAACTTCAGCGGTTGCGCCGCGGTGCCCGTGCGGCGTACGAGCAGTTGTACACCGCTGAGACGAATTACCAAACCATGATGGACATCTACCGCAAGGCGCGGGAGCGTTTCGCACAGTCGCCCCAAGGAAAGTCAGCCCCCATCTCCACCAGCCAGACCCAAGCGGTGGTCTAATACTATTTACCCCTACAAGTTTCAGAATCATCCGAGAGAGAGAATAAATCCATGAGAGCCGTCATCCTGGCCGGGGGAAAGGGCCGGAGACTCGAGCCCTACACCATCAGCTTCCCCAAACCCCTCGTGCCGGTGGGCGATATGCCGATCCTTGAGATTGTCATCCGTCAGCTTAAAGCCAGTGGCTTTACCCATATCACGCTCGCGGTGGGCCATCTCGCCGAGTTGCTCATGGCGTACTTCGGCGACGGCTCGAAGTGGGGCATCACCATCGACTACTCCCGCGAAGACAAGCCCCTGGGCACCGTCGGGCCGCTGAAACTGATCGATGACCTGCCCGAGCAGTTTCTGGTGATGAACGGGGACGTCTTGACCACCCTCAAGTACGACCAGCTCTTCCAACAACACCAGCGATCCAACGCCGACCTCACCATCGCCTGCTACCGGGCCAACACCAAGATTGACTTGGGCGTCATCGAATTCGACGGCCGCCTCGAAGTGACCGGCTACCGCGAGAAACCCGTCCTGCCCTACGACGTCTCGATGGGCGTATATGTCTTCAATCGCAGCGTTCTGGAAACCTTCGACGCTGACGATTACATGGACCTACCGACCATCGTCAATAACCTCGTCAGCGGCCAGGGCACGGTCAAGGTCTATCTATCCGACCACGAATGGCTCGACATTGGCCGCCCCGACGACTACGGCCGCGCCATTCAGCGGTTTGAAGAGCTGCGTCACGAGTTCCTTCCCCAGGAAACCGAAGCGTCTGCCGAGGAATCGGCCCAGGACAACAAAACGTCCACTGCCGCGACCCGTTAACCCTGCGGCCTCTGCCGCATCCCTCTATTGTTTCACGCGTAATTTTGTTTGGAGTTGAGAAAAGATGAAAGTTCTGGTTCTTGGCGGCGCGGGCTATGTGGGCTCGGCCGTAGTCCGCGAGATGCTCAACCACGGTCATGAGGTCACCTGCTTTGACCTGATGATGTTTGGGGCAGAGTCGATGATTCCATGGCTGGGCCGCCCCGATTTAACTTTGGTCAAGGGCGACATACGCAATGCCGAGGAAGTTGACGCCGCCACCGCGGGACACGACGCGGTGATCCTGCTCGCCAGCATCGTCGGCGAACCCGCCTGCAACCGCGACCCGGAAAACACTCGGGCGACCAACGTCGGCGGCGCAGAAAACGCGCTCGCCGCCGCGAAGAAGCACGGCGTCAAGCACTTCATCTTCGC
>JBCCWB010000012.1:0-31210 GCA_039194345.1 Planctomycetota bacterium | reverse complement strand
CGCCAAACGACCTTCACCTTCCAGATGTCGCTGGTCGATGTCCGCAACGGCCGAGCCGTCGGGGAAGACGAGACACAGATCACCAAGCAAGGCGACAAGTCTTCGGTGGGTTGGTAACCCCTCACGTTTAGTGGGCGATCGCAGATCGCCTTGTTTTTCAGCCTGCAATACTTCGCGGCTACGCACGTACGACCTTGCATGATTCATGCAAGGTCGTCTTTTTGGTGGTTCTTGGTCGCCCTGATTGCGTTGCTCGCGGTCAAACTTGCTGCCACTGCCCAAACACAACCCAACATCGTCTTCATGCTCTCGGACGATCAGGCCTGGGACGGCCTCTCCGTACCGATGCATCCCGAGCTCGATGCGTCGTACAACCCCAAGCTGCACACGCCCAATACCCAGCGCCTCGCCGAGCAAGGCATGCGCTTCTCCGCCGCCTACGCCCCCGCCCCGGTCTGCGCCCCGACCCGCATCAGCCTCATGACCGGCCGATCCGCCGCCGCCGTGAAATGGACCAAGGCCGGCCCCTCGCTTCGCGCCTCGGCCAATCCCAAACTCCTGCCGCCACAAAACATCCGCAACATCTCTTCAGATTCCACCACCGTGGCCGAGCTTCTCCAAGACGCAGGTTACACCACCGCGCACTTCGGCAAGTGGCACATCGACGGCGGCGGCCCCGAAAGCCATGGCTTCGATGTCAGCGACGGGAACATCGGCAACGAAGCCTCCAGCAAGTTCATCGACCCCAACCCCGTTGACCTCTTCGGCATGGCCGAGCGTGCCGAGCAGTTCATGCATCAAGCAAGCGAGGCGGGCAAACCGTTCTACGTCCAACTGTCTTGGCTCGCCCTGCACTCGCCCGAGAACGCCCTGAAGAGTTCGGTCCAGAAGTACCAAGACGCCAACTTCGGCAGCGAACGTCAGATCTACCGCGCCGCGCTAACCCACGACATGGATACCGCCGTCGGCCGAGTGATGGACGCGGTGGACCGCCTCGGCTTGGCCGACAACACCTACATCATCTTCATGTCCGACAACGGCGGGACCGGCGGCAACAACACAGAACGCCGCAACCGAAAACGCCGAAGCAACGACACCCCCCGCCTCGCCGGGGGCAAGGGGTCGCTCTGGGAAGGCGGCGTCCGCGTCCCGCTCATCGTCCGCGGCCCGGGCATCCAACCCAACACCTGGTCCCAAACCCGTGTCGTCGGCTACGACCTCTACCCCACCTTCCTGGATTGGGCCGGCCAACCCAACCTGCTCAAAACCACCGCCGATCCCACGGAGGGTGGCAGCCTGACCGGTATCCTTTCGGGCCGTGCCGACACGGTGCGTCGTCCCCGCGACGAGATGGTCTTCCACTTCCCCCACTACCAAACCAACGACGGGCCGCATTCTTCGATCTACCTCGACCAATACAAACTGATCCGCTTCGATGAAACCGATCGGGTGGTTCTCTTCGACATCGAAGCCGACCCGCTCGAACAAAACGACCTCGCGCAGGACAAACGCTCGACCGTCCGTAAGCTCGAACGCAAACTCGACGCCTACCTCAACGACATCGACGCCCAGCGGGTACAACCCAACCCCGACTACGATCCAGACAAGCCCACCGAATCATCTAATCGCAAACGCCGTTGATCACTTTGGGCCAGGCACATCGATACCCCGGGGCCTCTTGCGAGATCGAAAAACCGATCTCTCTGCCTGCTCCAAAGGCCAAGAATCCGACACACTTCCAATCGAACACGAACCGCTCAGCAAGCTGCGATTTCAAGGGTTTGGTTCGTGACCTTGGCGGAACTCCGTGGGCGTCGTATCGGTGTAATCCCGAAACACCCGACAGAAGTGCTGGGGCGTGGTGAATCCGCACGACAGCGCGATGTCGATCACTTTGGCATCGCTTTGTTGAAGCAGCTGCTGAGCCCGTTGGATCCGCAACCGATTCATTAACATCAACGGGGTATCGCCGGTGTGCTTGCGCACCAGATCGGTAAGCCGAGCACGCCCGAGGCCGCATGCGCTGGCCATCGAATCGACAGACCAGGGCTCGTGGCAGCGTTGCTCCATCTGCTTGATGAAATCCAGCACCCGCTGGTCGGTGTCTTGCATACGCCGATCGCCGGGACCGATCTGATCCGTCGCGCTTCTTGCGAGTTCGACCAGGACCTGCCCTGCTAGTGCCCGCTTTACCGCAGGAGTCCCCAGTCGATCCCCCCTGTGTTCGTGAACCAGACGGCGCACCAGATAAGCCATCGTCTCGGTGAGCGGAAGAGAACGCGATGGCGAGTTCAGTATGGCCTTCTTGATCTGTTGGCCTTCACGGGCTGCGAAAGCGATCTGAGGGTGCCAACCGAAGGCATCCTTCTTAGGACGTTTGCGATACACGCGATCCAGGCCGATCACCGCGAAACTCAGCTCCAGCCCGGGGACAACCTCGCAGGTGCTGCCGTGCCATTCCCAGGGGAAAGTGAAAAACACCGAACCCGCCGGGACACGGTAAGCCCGGTCTTCAACCGACCACTCCGCGGTGCCCCCAGTCACACAAACCACCTCTAGCCCCGCGTTGCGGTGCCAGGAGAGCTTTCGCTGCTTACCGGGACGCCAGATGCCTGCAAGATTGATCAGTTCCATGACCCTATGATACCCCTCCGTTTTATCTAAAAAACCAATCGCCAATCTCGAAAGACTTCGACCCGATTCTCGATATCGTGTTTGCATCTCCGAATCACCTCTAATCCGTATGGAGTCTGCAAGATGAAAATTGGTTGCTTCGCCTTAGTCGAACCCTTCTCCGACATGGCCCGCCAGTTCCAGGCGATCGCCGAGATGGGCATCCAGTACGCCGACCTGACCGATAGCCACGACGGGGCAAGTCTGGGTTCGGAATTCGGCTTCGCCGCAACCGTCAGCCTCGACGGCCACCCGCAAGCCATCCGCGACATGCTCGGCGACACCGGCATCGAACTCACCGCGGTGTGCGCCCATGCCAACCTGCTCGACCCGCCCTCGCCCGAGGCCTACGGTACGCCGCAGATCATCAAGGCCATCCAACTCGCCCACTTCATGGGCATCAAGCAAGTCGTCACCACCGAAGGCGACCCCAAGACCGCTTTCGGCGAGTCGCTCACGCCCGAACAGCGCATCTTCGCGATCCGCGAGAAGCTCCACCACCCCATCGCCTGGGCCAAAGAACTCGGCATCGAACTTCTCCTCGAACCGCACGGCATCGTGACCGACGAAATCGACGCCCTGGACGAACTGCTCAACCAGCTCGGCGAACCCGAGACCGTCGGCCTGAACCTCGACACCGGCAACCTCTGGCTGGGTGGCGGCGACCCGCTGGCGTTCATCGAACGCTTTGGGCCACGCATCAAGCACGTGCACTGGAAAGACATGCCAGAAGAGTGGGTCGAGAAACGCGGCACCATGTACGGCTGCGGCATGGCGATCATCCCGCTCGGCGACGGCGTCATCGACGTGAAGGAAGCCGCGCAAGAGCTCGTCCGCATCGGATTTGACGGCCCCACCACACTCGAAATCGCGGGTGCCCACGCGGTAAAAACCTCGGCCCAGCGTCTGATGGAGTGGACGTCGTGAAGACCGCCGCCGTGATCGGTTGTGGGCGTGCCTGTGATGGCAACAAGGAGGGGTGGGCTATTGGACATGCCCACGCCCAAGGCTTTCTTGCCGCCTTCCCCGACGTCGAGCTCTACGGCGTGGATATTAATGCAGACAACCTCGCTGTGTTCGGCGAGACGTTTGGTATTCCCGGAGACCGGCTGTTCAATTCAACCGAAGCGCTCTACGCCGTGTTGACCCCCGACTGCGTGAGCATCGCCACCTGGCCCGGCTTGCACCACCCCCAGGTGCTCGAAGCATCCAAGCACGGTGTTCGCGCGATCCTCTGTGAAAAACCCATGGCCCTCGACGGCAGCGAGATCGACGAAATGATCGCCGCCTGCGAGCAATCGAACACCCGTCTCGCCATCGCCCACCAACGACGCCATGACGCTTGGTTTAACAAAGCCCGACAGCTTCTGTCCGAGGGTGTGCTCGGTGAAAAAATCGTCCTGACCGCCCACGTCGGCGAGAACTGGGACATGCTCTCGTGGACCACGCACTGGTTCGACATGGCCAGCTACCTCCTCGACGATCAGCCCGTCGCGGTGCTTGCGTGTGTCGACCACACCGGCCAACGCCGATACCAACACGCTGTCGAAGACAGTTCTGTGGTTCAAGTCGATTATGCGAAAGGTGCGAAGGCGGTCTTCCTCACCCTCGATTCGGCGGGGCCTTTTGGCTATGGCATCCACCTCGTCGGCGAACACGGATTGATGCAGATTAGCGAAGGGGGAGACGCGGTTCACGTGATGACCGAGGACAGCTTCACCGCCCACCCCGTTGACGCCGAGGCCGAGCCGGGTGGGTATGCCGGGCTTTTCGGCGAGTTGTGGCGGGGCGTGGAAGACCCTTCGGCAACGGTTCGTTGTGGAGTGGAACACGCCGCGATGGCCACCCGCATCGCCTACGCCGCGCACGAGTCGGCACGCACGATGCGGCGCATAAACCTGCCGCCGCGTGATCTGGGCTTCGCGCCCTTGGAACTCTTGCACCACCCGCCGCGTCGCAAACCGCTACTGAAGAAAACGGTGCTCCTGGCCGACCCGCACCACTGCGATGAGAACGGCGAAGGCGGGCGTGAAGGCCTGACCGATGCGTTGCTGGCCGAGGTGTGCGAACAGGTGCACGTAGTCCCGGTCGATCAGCGCGAGCCCGTCGCCAACGATTTTGATGAGGCCGACCTGCTGGTGATCTATCACACGGTGATGACCAGTTCACTTGAGTTCCGCACGCTAATCGGCGAGTGGATCAAATCGGGCAAGCCCACCGTCATCGCCCACTGCGGCATCGGGGCGTATCCCGACTGGCCTTGGTTCCGCGAGCAGATCGGGCGCTACTGGGTCTGGGGCGGAGAAGACCTGCCGCCGTCGGGCCACCCGCATATCCCTTGCGAGCTCCAAGTGGTGGAAGGCAGCGGTTTCGACCCGGGTTACGACACCGCCTGGCTGCCACGCGACGAGGTGTACATGTCGCTGGGGCTGGCTGCTCCGGTGCGTGAACTCGTCACCGCCCAGACGTCGCAGGGCAAGGCCTACATCGCCTGGCAGGCCGAGGGGATCGACAACGTCGCCGTATGGGCACCGGGCCACCGCCGAGAAATCTGGGCTCTACCCGCCATGCGTTCGGGGCTGCGTGCGACGACCCAACTCGTCTGCGGCGTGGGCTCGATATCAGAAGTTACCCCTTGATACCACCACGTGGTGTTTCTCGATTTAGGAAACGAACATGAACCCTTCCCTTCAAACCGTTCTGCTACTGCTCACCGCCACGGTTGTCCTTGGCTTGGCCTTCGGCTCCATCCTTCCGCTGAACGCGGAGGCCGGGGATGCTGAAGCGCAAGCCACCGCCGAGCCCGACGCCTCGCCCGATTCCCTGGGACACGTCGTGCTGTTCGGCTCGCAACACTCGCACCCCGGCGATCGCTCCAAGCACCCCACCGAGTCCGGCCGTGACGGCGTGCGTCATGCCCTCGAGGCCATCGGTGCGGAATCCGTGAACATGGTTGCAATCGAGCAGCGGGACCTCAGCGACGAGGATCTCAAAGAAGCAGAGCTGCTAGTCATCTATCACAACAAGCGTAGATCCAACCCCCAAGTCCGCAAATTGCTGAGCGAATGGGTTGAAGCCGGCCGGCCGATGGTGGTGGTCCATGCAGGGCTGGGGGCCTATTCCGATTGGCCGGAGTTCCGTGCCTGGATCGGTCGATACTGGGTCTGGTCAGACGAAGACGGCAAACCCTACCCCAAGTCGAAGCACCCCATCGTCTCTTGCACCCTAAGCGTCGTTCCCGACTCGGGCTTTGAGGCCGACATCGATGGCCAGACCCTCCCCGTCGATGAGCTGTTTACCAGCCTCGCCGAGGTCAGCCCTACTGAAGACTGGGTCACCGCCGAGTCGCCCAAAGGGCACCAGGCCGTCATGGCCTGGGGCTCCAAGGAAACGCCAAACATCACGATGATGAACCCGGGGCACAACCGTGTGATCTGGGACGAACCCGCGATGCATGCCATGCTCAAAGAAGTGATCCGGAAGGCCAAACGCTGAATCCGTAAATCCACCACCTCCCCGCTTTAGCCCCCAATCCACCAACACCAACTTGCTCTCAATCTCGAATGGAGAACACCATGACCAATATTTCCCGACGTACCTTCCTCAAATCCTCTGCCGTTGGCGCCGCCGCGGTCGGCTTCCCAACCTTTGTCCCCGCCACCGCGTTAGGCAAGGACGGAACCATCGCTCCAAGCAACCGAGTGGGCGTCGGCGTGATCGGCTGCGGCGGGCGTTCGGGAAGCTGCTGGGCCTACAAAGCCAATCCGAAGTCTCAGGTGATTGCGGCATGCGACCCGTTCATGGATCGCCGTGTTGAAAAAGCTGAGGCGTGGGGCGCAGAATCCCATTACGCCGACTTCCGCGAAGTCCTGGAGCGTGACGATATCGACGCGGTCCACGTGGTGACACCTGACCACTGGCACGTACCCATCTCACTCGCCGCCGCCCGGGCCGGAAAAGACGTCTACTGCGAGAAGCCGCTCGGCATCAGCATCGAGCAGGACTTGGCCGCTCGCGAGATCATCGACAAACACAACCGCGTATTCCAATACGGGACGCAGCAACGCTCCTCTGATGCCTGCCGACTCGGCCTCGAACTCGTGCTCAACGGCCACATCGGCGAGGTGCAGGAAATCTATGTCTGGGCTCCCGGCGGCGGTACCGGAGGGGACGCGACTCCCCAGCCGGTTCCTGAGGGCTTCGACTATGACCTCTGGCTCGGCCCGGCCCCGCGGAAACCCTACAGCCCCGACCGCGTCTCCCCCAAGGGTGCTTGGTTTATCTACGACTACGCCATCGGCTTCATCGCAGGCTGGGGAGCGCACCCGCTCGACATCCTGCAGTGGTGGGCCGATGAAAACGACATGGGCATCCCGCTCGAATACGAAGCGACCGGAAACATCCCGACCAATAAGTTGTTCGACGCCATCACCCACTGGTCAATGGAGGCCACTTACGCCAACGGCTTGAAGGTCCATTTTCTGGATCGCGGCAGCCTCGGCAAACTGGAGGGCTCATTACCCGAGAGCGTACGACCAGCGTTTGAGAAGGTGGGCAACGGCACCTTGTTCCTCGGTTCTGAAGGCTGGGTAAGTATCTCTCGGGGCGTCTTCCGGGCCTCATCCGACGAGCTCCGCCGCAAGGCCAAAGACCCCGGCCCGATCCGCCTGCCGGTGAGCCGACAGCACATGGACAACTTCGTGGACAGTGTCCTGAGCCGTGAGCAGCCGATCGCCAACCTCGATGCAGGCATCAAGTCGGACATCATCTCTCACATGGGCGATATCTGCATCCGCACCGGCGAAACCCTGCAATGGGACCCGGTGAAAGAAACCGTCGTCGGCAGCGGAGACGCCGTCAAAATGATGCACCGCCCGATGCGCGGGCCTTGGACTATCTGATACCGGAGGCAAGCATGATAAAGCCCCTCCTTGTTCTCGCGCTTACATTGACGACCACCGGAACGATGGCCAAGCCCTCGATTGATCTCCTCGAAACGCCAACCTCCACCACGCTGGAGTTCGACGGCAATACATTGTGGACCTTGGTCCATGATCCGGCCCAAGGCAAGCCGTACATCCACCCCCTCGCCTCGACCGCGGGGTTGGTTTTCACCGACCTACGCCCCGACGACCACCCCTGGCACCGGGGCGTGTGGTTCTCGTGGAAGTACATCAACGGCATCAACTACTGGGAAGAGGACCGCGCTACCGGCAAATCCAAAGGCGAAACCCGCCTGCTGCAAACCGTCGTCTACGAGCAAGACACAGGCGTATCGTTCGACATCGATCTGGCCTACACCCCGAAGCCGGGCAGCGACGAGTTCGTGCTGCGAGAGCAGCGGACGCTGCACATCAGCCATCCCGACGACAACGGCGTGTACACGATCCTTTGGTCGAGCACGTTTACAGCGCAAGATCAGGACGTCCGTCTCGACCGCACGCCGATCCCAGGCGAGCCCAACGGCAAGAAGTATGGGGGCTACGCCGGCTTGTCGGTCCGAATGAATAGTGAAGTTCTGCGGGGCCGTTTTACCAATAGTGAAGAACAAGTTGATCGCGACCGTGAAGCGGCGCGGTGGCAAATCTACCAAACCCCACAAGGCGGAAGCCTGCTGT
Organism: Planctomycetota bacterium; assembly: GCA_039194345.1. Classification (GTDB taxonomy): domain Bacteria; phylum Planctomycetota; class Phycisphaerae; order Phycisphaerales; family Phycisphaeraceae; genus Algisphaera. Next base: position 22,919 of record JBCCWB010000012.1, on the reverse strand, counting down.
TCATGGATCACCCTGACAACCTCAACGCCCCCGCGAAGTGGTACCTGGCCAAAGGGATGCCCTACTTCAGCCCCGCGGTCATCCACGAGGGGCCACACACCCTCAAAGCCCACAAAACATTGGAACTGAAATACGCCTTGGCGGTTTACCCCGGCAATCTCTCACTCGATGCGGCGGGGGAATTCTGGGGAACTTGGGTCGATTCATCGAACTAGTCCATCCCGGCTTGTCTCAAAACAATCGGCATACGTTGCGTTTACCATGGGGCTTGATCAATTAACCCTTTGGTATTTCATGGGTCGCATTCCGGTCGCTGCGTGTCCGGGACCTGGGCCCATACGCACAAAATGAAAATAAACAACCCACTGCTCAGTTCGCTTGGCGACGTGATGTCAGAACTCAAGGCCAACTGGATGGCGTTGGTCTGCGCAGACTTACTGGTGAAAGCTTTGGTGGTGGTAGTGGTGGCCCCGCTCACTGCATTGGCTTGGCGTCTTTACCTGGTCTGGACCGGCAAGCCCTTGCTCACCGATGCGGAGATCGCGGGTTTTTTCGCACACCCGCTGGGCTGGGTGGCGTTGCTGGTGCTGGGCGGCGCGGGTGTCGCCACGCTGGCGATCGGCTTGGGGGCAATGGTTCGCGTGGTCGCGGCGCCCCTTTCCGGAGGGTTAACCGGCGGGGTGGCCGCGGTGGTTGCTGCGGTGGCGCGATGGTCGACGCTGTTCCGGGTTTCCGCGGTGATCATTGGCGTCTTGGCGGCGATCGCGGTGCCGTTTCTCGCCGGGGGATACGCGGCGTATCGGGTGTTGCTGACCGAATACGACATCAATTACTACCTGGCCGACAAGCCGCCGGAGTTCTACCTCACGGCCGGCATTGTCGGCGTGTTGCTCACGGTGTTGGGGGTGATCTGGCTTTGGCTAGGGCTGCGATGGGTGTTGGTGCTGCCGCTGGTGATGCTTGAGGACGTAGGGCCGATCGATTCGTTGCGTCGCAGCGCCGCGATGACTCGAGCCAAGCAGTGGTGGCTGCTGCGCTGGGGCGTTGTGTGGCTGATCACCATCTGGATTGTTTCCACTTGCTTGAGCGGGGTGACCTACTTTCTAACCCGACTGATACTCGACAAGTCGAGCGATGCGTTGTGGGTGATAACGTTGGTCGCGGGCGGCGCAATGATCGTGTGGGCGATCGGACAGCTCTTGGTGGCTTTGGTGATCAGCATGTCGCTGGCGATTGCCTGGATGCGAGCGTATCGGGAACTGGGCGGCACCGGTGAGGTCAAAACCAAGCCAGGCGAAGAGGCCACCACCGGCTGGCTGGGGAGCCGACTGAAATGGATGGTGGTTGGGCTGACGGCCGCCACGCTCGTGGCCTTGTTGGTCGGAGCATGGGCGGTGCAAAGCGTCAGCCTCGAGGACCGCGTGACCATCACCGCCCACCGCGGCGCATCGCTCGCCGCGCCCGAGAACACGATGCAGGCGTTCGAGTTGGCGATCGACGCCGGTGCCGATTTCATCGAACTTGATGTGCAGGAAACCAAGGACGGGCGTGTCGCGGTGGTTCACGACCAGGACCTGGTTCGCTTTGGAGGCCCCGCCACCAAAATCTGGGACGCCACGCTGGCGGAACTCCAGTCGGTGGATTTCTCGGGAGAAGAAGGCAGCCCCAAACCCGAAACCTCAGTGCCCGAACTGGGCGAGGTACTCGAAACCGTTCGCGGCCGTGTGAAGGTCAACATCGAACTCAAGTATTACGGCCACGACGTCAAGCTCGAGCAGCGCGTGATCGATCTCGTCGAAGAACTCGCCATGGCCGACCAAGTGGTGGTGATGTCGCTGAAAGCCCCTGCCGTCGAGAAGGTGCGGGCGTTGCGCCCCGAATGGACAGTCGGACTTCTGGCCGCCAAAACCCTGGGCGATCTGGACGCCATGGACATCGATTTCTTAGCGGTGCATCACGGGCTGGCGACTCGGCCGTTCATCAGGCGGTCTCATGACCGGGGACAGGAAGTTCATGCGTGGACGGTAAACGACCCCGTCTTGATGTCATCGTTGATCAGCCGCGGCGTGGATGTGCTGATCACCGATGACCCCGCGACCGCCCGGCGCGTTCTAGAAGAACGCAGTGAGCTGAGTCTTACCGAACGGGTTATCCTTGACCTCACCGTGAGGCTGGGGCTCAACCAATAAGTCCACCGCCCCAGCCGTGGTTCGTCAAAGCCGTAAAAAAACACTCCGATGCGAAGTGCTACATGCCTGAAGTATTTCGTTTGAAATTAAATGGGCCCGGTAGGATTCGAACCTACGACCTCACCCTTATCAGGGGTGCGCTCTAACCAGCTGAGCTACGAGCCCGAACCACGCCAAAAGCATGGCGGCTGTCCGACCGGGCGTCGCCGCGGGCGGCCCAGCATTATGACAACTTTTTTTGAGATTGCCAACACGGCCTCAAGGCCCCACGGGCGCTTCCCAATCGGCCATGTTTTCGCGGTGTAACCTTGGGATTTCCTGCCGCCCTATCTCGCCGAGCATCACGGTGAGTCGCGGACCTCGACGGTGTAGTTGGGGCTTTCGCGGGTGATGCTGATGTCGTGGGGGTGGTTCTCCGCCAGGGTGGCGCCGCTAACCCGGACGAACTGGCCGTGCTCCCGCAGGTCTTCGATCGTCTGGGTGCCGCAGTAGCCCATACCCGCACGCAGACCGCCGACCATCTGGTAGACGAAGTCGCTGAGCGGGCCGCGGTATGGCACCCGGCCTTCGACGCCCTCGGGGACCAGCTTGTCCTTCTTGGTGACGCCCTTCTGCGAGTACCGGTCGGCCGAGCCCGCGAGCATCGCGCCCTGGCTGCCCATGCCGCGGTAGGTCTTGTAGCGTCGGCCGTGGTGGATGACCAGATCGCCCGGCGATTCATCCAGCCCGGCAAAGAGGCTGCCGAGCATGACCAGCGAGGCCCCGGCGGCGATGGCCTTGGTGATGTCACCCGAGTGGCGGATGCCGCCGTCGGCGATGACGGGGATATCGGCCTCATTGGCCGCGCGGCAGGCGTTGAAGATCGCGGTGACCTGCGGGACGCCGACGCCCGAGACGATGCGGGTGGTGCAGATCGACCCCGGGCCGATGCCGACCTTGACCGCGTCCGCCCCGGCCTCGATGAGGTCGCGAGCACCTTGCTCGGTGGCGATGTTGCCCGCAATCACGTCGATGGTGTAGCGGGCCTTGATCGCCCGGACGGTGTCCATGACGTTGCCGCTGTGGCCGTGTGCCGAGTCGACAATGATCACGTCCACCTCGGCCCCGATCAGGGCGTCCACTCGGTCCATCTGGTGCACGCCGACAGCGGCCCCGACCCGCAGCCGACCGCGGTCGTCGCGGCACGCCAGCGGAAACGCGTCCTGCTTGGCGATGTCGCCCATGGTGATCAGGCCGGTCAGGCAACCCTCGCCGTCAATCAGCAGCAGCTTCTCGACCTTGTTGGTGTTGAGGATGGTCTCGGCCTTTTCGAGGGTCGTCTCGGGAGACGCCGTGACCAAGCGGTCCTTGGTCATCACCTCGTGCAGCGGCGTGGCGTCGTCGGTGAGGAACATCATGTCCCGGCGGGTGACGATGCCCACGACCTTGCCGCGGGAGGTGCCGTCGAGCGTGACGGGCACGCCGGAGATCTTCTGCTCGTTCATCAGCCGCCGGACCTCGGAGGCGGGGGCCTCGGGGGGCAGGGTCACAGGATCGGTGATGACACCGTTGGCCGAGCGTTTGACCTTGGTGACCTCGCGGACCTGGTCTTCGATGGACAGGTTCTTGTGGATCACGCCGAGGCCGCCCTGCTGAGCGAGTGCGATGGCCAGGGCCGATTCGGTCACGGTGTCCATGGGTGAGGACAGCACAGGGATATTCAGCCGGATATTCCGGGTCAGGCGGGTGGAGGTGTCGGTTTGGTTGGGGACGACGTCGCTGCGGGCGGGTAGCAGGAGAACGTCGTCAAAAGTAATGCCGTCGGTAAGGATCTTGGGTTCCATGTCCTAGTATCTCGACAATCGGCCGGAGCGTCAACATGGGGAATTGGTGAGGGAAGCAGCCGCATATAGATATCTGGTATGTGTGAAATAAAAAACAAGCCAGCCCCTTTCGAGGCCGGCTTGATTTAATTGTAATTTCTAACCAGTCGCTCTTACGACGATTACCGCATGTCGTAGTAGTCCATGGCGGTTTGGTCGGTCTTCAGAGCGGCGTTCGAGCCAGCAGCACCGCCGTTGGCGTAGCTTTCACCTTCGGCCGCAGCATCAGCAAAGATGTTGTCGGTGGTGACCGCTTGGGCGTTGCCGTACTTGGTTTGATCGAACAGCGGGGTGGTTTCGAACGAAGTCGAGTTGTCGTTGCGGGTCACGCCGCCACGCCAGTCGCCCGAATCTTCTTCGGTCCAAACCGAGCTGATGGTACCGCCAACGGTCGCGTTAGCACCGGTGTTCATGTCCGCGATGATGATGGCTGCGGTGTTTAGCGATTCTTTCCACTCGATTGAACGGCCGGTGGTGGCAGGGTTGTCACCAGCCGTGGCAGCGGAGTTGTCACCCATATCCAGCATGGCGTACGAGTAATTATCCACGGTAACCGCTTGGTTAGCTTCAACTTCGGACGCACCAGAGTCGGCGGGGTTGATCACGTAGTCGGGGGTGAAGAAGTTGCCGTTGAGCATCTTCGCGACGACGTCGCGTTGGCTGCCGATTTCAACGCCGCCGTAGCCATCATTAGCCGTACCGGCAACGTCGTTATCGACGAGGTCAGCCGAGCCGTCCAGGACGGGGAAGTAACCATCGTTACCACCCTTCTTGTTGGACTGAGCGAAGGTCACAAAACCTTGGTGAATACCACGCAGCTGCGTGTTGTTTGCCATTTGGCGAGCGGTACGACGAGCTGCACCCAGAGCCGGCAGAAGGATGCCAATGAGCAGGGCGATGATCGAGATCACGACCAGCAGTTCGATCAGAGTAAAACCTTTTTGACGTTGCATGAAAACTCCTAGATGAAAAAAAACAAACCACGAGGGGGGCGAAAATGGGAACCGCGAGTCGCGGGATGAAAGCCGTTGTGTTCCGCTGGCCAGTCGGTAGGAGCAATCGCGTCAAACCGAAGACAGACAACAGGATGGAATATGGCGTTGCGGGAGGCGGGCTTTCGGGTACTCAGGCACCGGTCTGGACATTCCCAGCGGCCGGCATGTGGGGAAACTGGCAGGGCGACTCGGGGGTGGATCTTCGCCGAGCTGGTGGGTGAACGTACACGCCACATTCAGCTCAAGCGGAGCCGTTACACAGGCTCCATAACAAACAGGTGAAAAATGGGCTCATAAAAACGAAGGCAATGACGTACAGTCCGTCGATTAAGCCAAATGAGCTGGAAGAACATAGTCAAACAAAACAAGGCAGCGTATTAGCGACAAGTTAATTTTAACGTCTACCTCACGGGGGCGTTATCAGTAAATACCTGATTAGACCCTCATACTGCCGATCCACGGGATTTCCCGTGGCGAGTTCGTCAACAATACCCGAGCTTATCACCTTGTGTCAAGGATTCTGATACACCCGAATGTAACCATGGGTTCATTGATGAGATAAAATGGGCCAAATAGATCGACAGTTTAGGCTATACCGGGCTAAAAACTGTGCCCCCGGCGCGATTTGAGCGTAATCAGTACACGGGGATAATTTTCACGGTTAACTATTTTTACGGCCCTTTGTTGAAGCTATTTGGGCCTTTTTTAAGGATGGCGGGGTATGCTGCCAAGTCAAACTCAACGCGTTTTGATGTTACTGGCAGTGATTTCAGGGACGATAGCCTGGTGGTGGTTATGTGCTTATCTGTCCCCCGAAGACGGGTTGAGCGGCTGGTCGTTATCGGATGCGAAGAGCGGCTTGGGGCTTGCCTCGGGGCTGCTTTTGTTCACTGCCCTGCCCGTGCTGGTGGCAGCCGGGTTTGTGGCCGCCTCCGGCAACCCGATTTCGGGCGTGTTTTGCCTCGCTCTGGCGGGGGTGATCGCATACCACGGGAACGGCCTAGACGCCGTGGCGCGGAGAGCCGCGGACGCGGGGAACACGATGTCGCTCTATCCACAACTCGTGATCGAATTGGGAATCGCAGCCCTCATCGGGACACTGATTCTGGTCGGTCTACAAGCAACACGTAAGTTCTGGCGGCCTCACATCCCCCATCGACTGCGTAGCCGACACCTGGGCGAACCACTGAGCCTGTTGAAACTCGACTCCAAATCAATCACCGCGGGCCTCATCACCGCAGCCATCGGTGCCGTGCTCACCGCGGGACTGGTCCGCAGCGACAACCCCCAGCAAGTCGCGGGCGGGTTGGTGCTGGCCTTTTCCCTGGCGGCATTGATCGGCCATGGGGTCGCCCCCAATCATCGGCCGTGGGCATCGCTGATCGCACCGGCGGTTGTGGGCGTGGTGGGTTACGCATGGGCGTGGCTGCGGATGCAGAATTCCGGCGAAACCGATGCCTTGCTCGGTGCGTTGTACCGCAACGAACTCCCAGGGCTGGCGCTGGGTCTCCCCCTGCATTACCTCACCGCGGGCGTGCTGGGCTGCACCATCGGTATCGGCATCGGCCAAGTCATCGAAAAAGCCAAGCTCGCCGAGCACTAGCGCCTTCCCATCGCATGTTTAGCGGGAGACGCGCAGCGTCCCGCGTTCTCCGCCGGGACTCCTCACAACAGACGCGGGGCACTTCGTGCCGCCCGCTAAAAACCTGGGTTGGATTGCTCCAAACATCAAACCGGCAAGCCCGGCAAGCCGTCGAGGCTCTTGCGGTTCTTATTCTTTTGGTAGCGTTCGATGCCCTCGGCCCCCTGCTTCTGGGCCCAATCGGTGAGCTCGGTGCGTTGCTCTTTGTATTCCATGAGCGGCACGCCGTAGCCACACGAATCAGCGATGCGGTCAGCGTGAACGCGGATGATCGACCGCACGCCCGGTCCTTCGCCGTGCTCCGGGAACTGCTCCAGTAAGCCCGCAAAGTCTTCTTGCTCGGGCAGCACCACTTCGCCCCGCCCCTGAATGCGGAAGATGTTGGGCCGACCTTCGAAAGCGCAAAACATCAGGCAGATCCGGCCGTTCTCGTTGAGGTGGGCGATCGTCTCCACGCCAGACCCGGTGAGATCGAGGTACGCCACCGTCTGGTCGTCCAGCACCACAAACGTGCCGTCCAGACCCTTGGGTGAGAGGTTGATCAGCCCATCGTCGGCCCGCGGCGCCGTGGCCACGAAGAACATCTTCTGCTCGGCGATGAACTGTTTCTGCTTGGCGTTGAGTTTGGGGCGTGAATCATCCATGTGGCCAGTATAGGCGGGGGCATGATCCATCCGAAGGTGCGAATCCACGGCGTGATCTTTACACTGCACCCATGGCCAAAGGCCTCAAGCTCACCGACCGATTCAACCGCCGCCTCATCGAGAGTGGCTTCTCCAAGGACTGGTACCTGATCCCCTTGGGCGCGGTCATCGGTGCGCTCACCGGCCTCGTCGCCACCGGGTTCGACATCCTGGTCGAGTCGTCCGGGCACTTCTTCTTCGGCGTGCTGGGCCAACAGCGCTTCCCGGGCTCACGGCTGGCGCTGCTGGTCATCCTGCCCGCGCTGGGCGGGTTGCTAGTCGGCCTAATCATCAAATACGCGGGCAAGAACAAGAGCGAGCCGGGCATCCCCGACGTCGTCGAATCCCTCGCACGCCGCCACGGCGAAATCCCCGCACGCAGCGGCGGACTCAAAATGGTCACCTCCTCCATCACCATCGGCTCGGGCGGCTCGGCGGGGGTCGAGGGGCCGATCATCACCATCGGCTCGTCCATGGGCTCCACCGTCGCCCGCCTGCTCCGCATCGGCCGGGAACACATGCAGACGATGGTGGGATGTGGTGCCGCCGCGGCGACGGCCGCGATCTTCAACGCCCCGATCGCCGGGGTCATCTTCGTGCTGGAGATCATCCTCCGCGACTTCTCGCTGCGGACGTTCATCCCCATCGTCGTCGCCAGCGTGTTCGGCACGGCCGTGGCCCAGGCGGTCCTCGGCGAAAACCAGGCGGTCTTCTACGTCCCCGAAGTGGTCAGCGGCGGCTACGGCTTCGCGGTGTGGGAGGTCGGCCACTACATGGTGCTCGGCGTCCTGTGCGGCCTGCTGGGCGCGTTGTTCATCCGTTCGCTACGGCTCAGCGAGAAGTGCTGGAAGGCCATCAAGCTGCCGTTCTGGATCAAGCCGGCGCTCGGCGGGGCTTTGCTCGGGCTGCTGGGCGTGGGCTTCTACCTGCTGGGCTACGGCAACGAGCCCGTGGTCGATCACAGCCCGCCGACGTTCTTCAGCAACGGCTACCCCGTTATCACCGCCCTGCTCAACCCCGAGTCCTACATCCCCGACCACCCCGATGAGGCGGGCACGCTCCGCGACGCCACGCTCGCCCTGCTTGGGCTCACGCTCGGCCTCAAGCTGCTGGGCACCTGCCTGACCATCGGCTCGGGCGGCTCGGGTGGCGTGATCGCGCCCAGCCTGCTCATGGGTGCCACCCTTGGCGGCGGCTTCGCCATGATCTGCCAGCACCTGGGCATCCTCCCCGAAGGCGGCACGCCCGCAACCTTTGCTCTGGCGGGGATGGCGGGCGTGATCGCCGCGGTTGCCCACTGCCCGCTGACGGCGTTCCTCTTGGTCTTCGAGATCACAGCCGACTATCAGGTCATCCTGCCGGTCATGCTCGTGGCGATCCTCGCGACGACCGTGGCCCAGCTGATCTACCGCGACTCGATCTACGCCCTCTGGCTCCGCGACCGCGGGATCAAGATGGGCACCTACTCCGACCTGACGCTCTTGCGGCGCATGACCTGTCACGATGTGCCGCTGACCCCCGCGGTGATGGTGCAGCCCGACGACCCCGCCGCCCGCTTAATCGAGTTGGCTGAGGACTACGCGGTCGTGGACTACGTGGTCACCGACGAGGCGGACCGCTACCTGGGCATGGTCGTCGGGCAGGACGTGCGGGCGACGCTGGTGCAGCGCGACGCGATCCCGCTGATGATTGTTTCCGAGCTGATGCGGACCAACCTGCCGACGGTCGCTCCGCATCAGACGCTGGACGTCATCCTCGAACAGTTCGCCAAGCACGACGTCGCCAGCCTCGCGGTCGTCGACGGCAGCGATGTCATCAAAGGCGTCATCACCCGGTCGCGGCTGATGCGGCAGTATCAATCCACACTGAGCGAAAGAGGATGATGCGGATTGATGATTGATGATTTATGAATGATGATTAGGGGGACGCAAGCGACGGCGGACCGCCCTTGATGGGATCGAAAATCATCAATCATCATTCAGCAATCAACAATCAGAAATTCACCCACGCCCATCGGCTCCACGGCCGACGCGCGTTCTCTGCGGTGTTCGACGCCAAGGTCCGCAAAAACGCCGGGCCACTGCTGCTGTTCACCAAGCCCAACGACCTGCCGCACTGGCGTTTGGGGCTCAGCGTCAGCCGACGCGTGGGTAACGCCGTGACCCGCTCTCGGCACAAACGGATGCTGCGTGAAGCCTTCCGCCTGACCCAAGGGACCTGGCCCAAGCGTGCCGGGGCCGATTCCGAGCAGCCCGGACTCGGCTACGACCTAGTCGTGGTCGTCCGTCCGCACGAATTGATGTCGCTGGAGGACTACCAACGCCAATTATTCTCGGGCGTGGCCGCAGCGCACCGCACGTGGGAGAAGCGTCTGCGAAACGCCGATGACACTCAGAGGCCGGATTGAGCCCCTTGGGGGTACACTCGATCCAGAGACGGCCCTGCGACCATGAAAGAACTGGTGCAACAATTCGTCGGCTCGGCCCGCCGCCTGTTCACCCAGCCCTTGAGCGAACTCAACCGCTGGCAGCTCACGGTGCGCTACGCCGTGGGCATCGCCCGCTACGGCGCCCACGAGCTCCGCGAAGACCGCGCCTCGCAGATGGCCGCCGCCCTGACCTACCGCACCATCTTCAGCCTCGTCCCCGTGTTCGTCTTGTCGCTGCTGGTCTTCAACGCCTTCGGCGGATTCGAGACCGTCGGCGGCAACCTCCGCGAAACCATCTACGACTACCTCGGGCTGTCCAACATCGAGCTCGCAGAAGCAGACGACACAGCGGCGGAGATGGATCAAGCACCCGGCCCACCGGTGGTCACCGCCGACGGAACCACCGCCCCATCACCCTACGACGAGGCGGCCGCCGCCCAAGGCGAAGGGGACACGGCCACCAGCAGCGAACAAGGCACCGCCGCACCCACCGCCGAGGAAACCCAGGCCCGCGTCGATCAGATGCTCACCGACCTGCAAGAAAAGGTCGCCTCGGTGAACCTCACCAGCATCGGCATGGTCGGCCTCGCCCTCTTGATCTGGGCAGCGCTAAGCCTGGTCGTCTCACTCGAAAACTGCTTCAACCGGGTATACAACGCGCCGCAGGGCCGATCGTGGGGACTCCGCATCACGATCTACTGGGCGGTGATCACGCTCGGCCCGGTCATGCTCGCGCTGAGCTTCTACGTCACAAACGAGTTGATCAACTCCGCCCGCACCGTGACCGGCGGCGCTTGGCTACTCAAACTCTTCACACCGTTCTTCTCGCTCGCCGCCACCTGGCTGCTACTCATCTTGATCTACACGTTGCTGCCCGCCGCCAAGGTACAACTCCGCGCCTCGCTCATCGGAGCGCTCGTCGCTGCGATCATGTGGGAGCTGAGCAAACTGGGTTTCCGCATCTATGTCCAGCGGGCGGTCGGCTACTCCACGCTCTACGGCTCGCTCGGCCTTGTGCCGTTGTTCCTGCTCTGGCTGTACGTGACCTGGATGATCATCCTCTTCGGCCTGGAGATCAGCTACATCGTGCAGACCGTGAAAAGCAGCCGATTCATCCGCGTCCGGCCCAACGAAAACCAGTCCGACGCCATCGTCGACAGCTCGGCCATCCTCGCCGTCGCCACCGCCATCACCAAAGCCTTCGACCAGGGCCAAACCCTCGGCACCACCCAGCTCGCCACCACCACCGGCCTCCCCGCCCGCGCGGTCAACGCCATGGTCCAGTCCCTGCACCGCTCCGGGCACCTGCACCACCTCGAAGCGGATGTCGAAAACCCCGGCGAATACACCCTCGCCTGCCCCGCCGAGACGATCCCCGTCGCGGAGCTGCTCCGTGTCGGGCAAGACACCGCCATCCGGAACAACAGTTCGCGGTTCGGCGAGGTCACGTCCAAGCTCCACGAAGCGGAGCGGCAGGCCATCGGCGATCAGACGCTGCGTGATCTGGTCGGGCCGTCGGTTCAGCCGCCCGCCAACTAAATCCTTGGCCTACACTGCTCGCGACTCCCCCCTTCTCTGCGAGCAGCTCATGCCCCTATCCCGCCAACAGAAACAAGACTTCCACCGCGACGGCTTCCTCGTTCTGCGTGGTGCCATCGCCCCGCGGATGATCGAACGCACCCGCGCCGCCATCAACCACGACATCGGCTCCAACGGCCTGCCCCCCGACGAACTCCGGAAGTTCGCCGCGACCAGCTCCTGCCCGACCATCCGCGATCAGCCCATCATCACCGACCTGTTCAATCACTCGCCCATACACGAACTGTGCGAATCGCTCATGGGCCAAGGCAACGTCCTGCCCGCCAAGATCGCGCAGATCGCCCTGCGTTACCCCCGCATCAACGAAGACCAACCCCGCGAGTTCCGCGGCCACCTCGACGGCGTCGGCTCAGACACCAACGGCGTGCCCAAGGGCACCTACATCCGCAACTTCACCGCGCTTGCCGTCGTGCTACTCAACGACCTGCCCGAGCCGTTCCGCGGCAACTTCACCGTCTGGCCCGGCTCCCACCAAACGTGCGCCGACTACTTCAGCTCCGCCGACCGCGCCGAGGCGATCAAGGCCGGCCGTCTGGAATACGACCTGCCCCACCCCCCGATCCAGATCACCGGCAAGGCGGGCGACGTCTGCCTCACCCACCACAACCTCTGGCACGGCGCCGCCCCGAACTACTCCCCCGACATCCGCTACGCCGCCATCTTCCGCGCCATGCACAAAGACGTGAAAACCAACGATACCCAGGCCATGACCGATCTCTGGCGCGAATGGGACGGCGTCCGCGAAGCGATGCAGGACGCCTGATTCACGTAGGGTGGGCACCGCCCACCGCAGAAAGTTTTTTGCCATCCCCCGGTGGGCGGTGCCCACCCTACTCGGCTTCCACCGCCCGCCGGTTGTCGTACCGCTGAGCAATCGGCATCCGCCGACCAAACCCAAACGCCCGGCTGGTGATCTTCAAGCCCGGCGCCGCCTGCTTGCGTTTGTATTCATTGAGGTCGATCAGCCGCACGATCCGCAACACCAACTCGGTGTCGTAGCCGGTGTCTTCGATGATCCGCTTGGCCGAGTGTTCCCGCTCGACGTAACGCTCGATGATGTTGTCCAGCACGTCGTACGGCGGCAGCGAATCCGAGTCCTTCTGATCCGGCCGCAACTCCGCGGACGGCGGCTTGGTGATCGTGTTCACCGGGATGACTTCTCCGCCGAGCTGACGCTGCAACGAACAGGCGTCGGTGTTCATCCACTCCGCCAGCTCAAAGACCATCGTCTTGGGCACGTCGCTGAGCACGCTGAACCCGCCGTTCATGTCGCCGTAGAGCGTGCAGTAGCCCACCGCGACCTCACTCTTGTTGCCGGTGGTCAGAAGCAGACTGGCGAACTTGTTGCTCATCGCCATGAGCACCACGCCCCGCAGACGGGCCTGGATGTTCTCTTCGGTGACGTCCGGCTCACGCCCCTCGAACACCTCGGCCAGCATGCCCTCCACCGCGGTGTGGGCCGACTCGATCGGGATCACATCGAACTGGATCCCCAGGTTCTCGGCGAGCTTCCGCGCATCGTCCACCGAGCCGCCCGACGAGTACCGGCTGGGCATGCCCACGCCGCGCACGTTCTCGCTGCCCAGCGCCGCGACCGCGACCGCCGCGGTCACCGCCGAGTCGATCCCGCCCGACAAGCCGAGCACGATCCGCATAAACCCACACTTGCGGCAGTAGTCCCGCAGCCCGAGGACCAGCGCCTCGTACGCTTCTTCCAGAACGGGCAACAACGGCCGCTCGATCGGGGCCGCCGACTCAAGGTCCACCACCAGAAGGTCTTCCTCAAACGCCTTGCCGTGCGCGATCAGATTCCCTTTGCCATCGAACACACACGACCGCCCGTCGAAGACCAACTCGTCATTCCCGCCGACCTGATTGCAGTACACCAACGGCAGGCCGTGCTTCTTCGAGACGTGCGCCATGAGCTTCGTGCGGAACGCGTGCTTGCGCACCACAAACGGCGAGGCCGAGCAGTTCACAAACAGCTCCGCCCCCAAGGCCGCCAACTCATCGATCGGGTTGTCGTGGTACAGCCGACGACTGAACATGTCCCGCTCGTTCCACAAGTCCTCGCAAACACTGATGCCGAGCTTCACGCCGTCGAGCTCGGTCAGGTCGACCTTCGGCCCGGGCTCGAAGTAGCGGTGTTCATCAAACACGTCGTACGTCGGCAGCAAGCTCTTGATATGCCGATGCACGATCTTCCCGTCCGCACACACTGCCGCGGCGTTGTACAACGCCCGCCCCTCGTCCGGCGAATCCGAGGGGAATGGCGTTCCGATCACCGCGGTGATCCCTTGGCAATGCTGCGCGATCTCCTCCACCGCCACGACACACTGATCGATGACTGTGGGCTTGAGCAGCAGGTCCTTGGGCGGGTAGCCGATGACCGCCAGCTCGGGGAAAACGATCAGCTCGGCCCCTTGCTGCCGGGCGGATCGGATGTCCCGGATGATCAGCTGGGCGTTCCCGGCGATGTCGCCGACGGTGGGGTTGATTTGGGCAAGCGCAATCTTCATAAGCCGACGGATTGTAAGTCACGGCCGACGTCGCGGCAGGCCGAAAAGAAGGGTAAGCCCAAGGCCTCCCCAAGACGGGCACCGCCTTTGACCCAACCCACGCCGTCGCCTACGGTGTCCGGCAGAACAGGGCCTGAATCCCCGACACGATGGAACCCGGAATGACTCCCAGCCTTCGGCCAACCTTGCTCCTCGCGCTCACACTGCTCGTCACGGGCTGCAGCACCCTCGGCCCCACGCCGAAACAGAAGCAGGTCGACAAGCACCTCGCCGACGCCCGGCAGTTCCGCGAGGAAGGCCTGGACGACTCGTCGCTGGCCGCCCTATCCCTGGCCCTGGAAGTCAACCCCAAGCTCACCGAAGCCCACATGGGCATGGGCGAGATCTTCCGCGAACGCGGCGACTACGACCTGGCCCTGGACAGCTACAAGGCCGCCGTCGCCATCGAACCCAACAACTTCAAAGCCCACTACTACCTGGGACTGACCAATCAGCTCACCGGCAACGCCGAGGACGCCGTCCAGACCTACCTCAAGGCCCTGGCCATCTCCCCGCAAGACTTCCTGGCCAACCGCGACATCGCCTCGGCCTACCTCCAGCTCGGCGAGCCCAACAAGGCGTTGCCCTACGCCCGCCTCGCCACCAAGGTCAACCCCGAGTCCCAGCCCGCCTGGTCTAACCTCGCCGCGACCTACTCGCTCATGGGCGAGTACGAAAAAGCCATCGACGCCTACCGCACCGCCAACGAGCTCGGCGAACTCGCCGACCCCGTGCTGCTGGGCCTGGCCGACGCCCACATCCGCCTGGGCAACTACCCCCGCGCGATCAACACGCTCAACTCGCTGATCATCTCCAGCCCGTCGTCCACCGCCCACGAACGCCTGGGCTACGCCCTGTTCAAGATGCGCCGCTTCGAGGATGCCCTCGACCAGTACGAAAACGCCCTGCAGTTCGACACCGAAGACATCGCCGCGCTCAACGGCGCGGGTGCGTGCTATATGACGCTGTACATCGAAGGCGAGCGGGAAAACCGCTTCCAGGCCGAGCGTGCGAAAGAGTGCTGGCGTCGCAGTGTGCAGCTCTTCCCCGATCAGCCCCGCATCGTCGACCTGCTCTCCCGCTACAGCCGGATCTAGCCCACGGGGTCGCTATGGACCGCGAAGTACAAGAATGGCTATCGCTCGCGCCCGCTGACCTGCTCTGCTACACGAGCTACGGCTGCCTATTTGGTCTGTACTTCACCCCTTCGGGCTGGCCCGATTGGACCCTCGGCGGGATCGCCCTCTTGCTTTCGCTGATCGCTTGCCCCATTGGCATGCGCCCGCACGACCAGCTCAGCGCATTCACCAACGCCATGAAGCTCATCTGCTATCCGCTGAACGCCGCGCTTGTGCTGATCGTCATCATCGCACACGCTTGGCTCAACGATGGTGCTTGGCGCAACCTGCTGGACGCGATCTCCACATGAACGCCAACGCTTTTCCCCTCGACATGTGGAAGCGTGTGGCTCAGGACGCCGAGCTATTGACGGCCGCCTCAGATTGCGACCCGACTGATGTCGCCTCGGTCAGCCGTCTGCGCAAGCAATACGCCGCAAACGAAGTCGGCATCGCGCTAGAACTCGTGCAGGCCCGGAAAAAAACGGCCATCAAATTCCCCGAGCACGCGGACACGTTGCTGGCAGATGTGCCGGGGATCGAACAAGCCAGTTCATTACGTTCGGCGAAACACAAAGCAAAACGTGTAGCTCAAGCCGGGCTTCACCACGTCTTGGACGTTTGCTGCGGCATCGGGGGAGATGCGATGGGGTTCTCCGCCGAAGGGCTCGCCGTCACCGCGATCGACCGCGACCCGGTTAGGGCGTGGATGGCCCAAGAAAATGCTGGTTGTGATTCACGCGTGGCGGATGCCGAGTCGCTGCTGGAAACGGGGGCGACCGCGAACACCGCGTTGCACCTCGACCCCGCGCGACGCACCGGCGCGGGCCGGGTGTTTCGCTTGGCCGACTATCAGCCCGAACCCGCCACGATCGCCGCTCTTCTAGCTCGCTACCCCGACGCTGCGGTCAAGCTCAGTCCCGCGGTGAATCTTGCCGAGTTGGACGAACACCTGCCGGGCGCAGCGCCCTCGGGCGAGATCGAATTCATCAGCGAGTCGGGGCGTTTGGTGCAGGCCGTGCTCTGGACCGGTCGCTTGGCCAGCAACGCAAGCCGCGCCGCGACGCTGCTCACCCCCGATCAAACCCACACCCTCACCGGCGAACCCGACGAGCCCGGCTTCAGCCCCGCTCAGCGTTTTCTGTTCACCGTCGATTCCGCGGTCGAACGGGCCGGGCTGATGCACCTGCTGGAGTTGCCCGCGATCCATCCGCGACTGGGCCTGCTCACCGCCAACCACGCCGTGGACAGCCCCTGGCTCACAGGCTTTGAGCTCCTCGCCGAACTGCCCTACTCCGCCAAGAACCCCAAGAAAATCAAGGCCTGGCTAGACGATCACGACTCGGGCCTGGTCGAGATCAAGACCCGCGGCAAGGCCGTCGACCCCGACCCGCTGCAACGCGCCCTACGCGGAACCGGCACCACGCCCTACACCCTCTTCATCCTGCGCTTCGACCAAAAGCTCGCCTGCCTGATCTGCCGACGGCTGCGATAGGCGACTCTTCGCTGTCATTATCACCCCCTTTTGGTAGCCGGGCTGTTACGCCGCCCCGGCCGTCTGTTTTGAGAGAGTGCGGACAATCCCGCATAAGCCAGCACATATTGCATAATTCGTTATAGTCTCACCCCCCTTAATTGATCCACGCTCCGGGGAGTGGAGATTCCGCTTAGGGTTTTCGCAATGCAACCACCAGTCTGGGTCCGCAGCCGTGTACCGAACGGCTACTGGGACAAACGCACCCATCGCATGAATTACATGGTGTGGCTCCGCCGCAAGCTGCGTTTCAACAAACGCACCGACTGGTACCGCCTCAACCGCCAGCACTTCCTGGACAACCACGGCGGCGGCCTGCTCGCCACGATCTACAAGCACTCGCCCTACGAAGCCCTGCGCGACTACGCGCCCAACTCGACCTGGCTGCCTTGGCTCATGACCAAAGTGCCGCAGGGCTATTGGAAAGACCCGAAACACCGCCGGGCCTATATGACTTGGCTGAGCAAGCAGCTCAAGTTCAAGAAAAACACCGACTGGTACCGTCTGTCCAAACGCGACTTCAATCGCTACGGCGGCGAAGGCTTGCTGGCCAACTACTACCGCAACTCGCCGATCAATGCCCTCCGTGAATTCAAGCCGAACGTGAATTGGCAGGAGTGGCGTTTTGCAGAAGCGCCACAACGCTTCTGGCAAGACTCCGACAACCGCGGACGCTATATGCACTGGCTAAGCAAGCAGCTCAGGTACCGCACGCCCGACGACTGGTGCGACATCACCCGCCGGGACTTCCAGCAACACCACGGCAGCGCCCTGCTCCAAGCAGGCTGGTCTCCCATCGAACTCATCCGCGAAACCTTCCCCGAATACGATTGTCACGAGTGGCATTTCGTCCGTGTGCCCAACGGGTTCTGGAGCAAACCCCGCAACCGCAACGCGTATTTCTGCTGGCTGGGCGAGAGCTACTGCGGGTTCACCTCGGCCGACGAGTGGCAACACCTCACCCGCGAAGACGTCCGCGACACCGGCGGCGGGTCGCTGCTGAGCGTGCATTACCACAACTCGATGCGTAAACTCCGCGCCGCCGCCGCGAGAGCCTGACACGCGGTTCTAGAATCCGGCAGCATGGACGAATTGTTTGCCCAGGCTTCCCCAACCATCCACCGGAACCCGCTGTTGTCCATCCACCCCGCCCAGATCCGCTTTGATGATCAAGGCAACGCCTACAGCGATACCTTCGACGACATCTATTTCAACCCCAATAATGCGGCAGGCAAGACCAACCACCTTTTCCACCGCGCGACGCGGTTTGATGAGAAGCTCAAGCAACTTGAGCCGGGCGTGCCGTTCATCGTAGGCGAGCTGGGGTTTGGGCTGGGCCTGAACTTCCTCGGGACTTGGGCGAAATTCAAACGACTCGCTCCTGCGCAGAGCCGACTGCACTACGTCGGCCTCGATGTTGCGCCGCCTAGCCATGACCAGCTTCAGCAGGCACTCTCGCGATTTGCCGATTGGTCAGACGAGGTACAACAACTCTTCGACGAATGGCCCGGACGCGTCGCGGGGGTGCACCGCCTCCGACTCGATCGCTGCGATCTCACGCTACACCTTGGCGATATCGAAGAGATGCTGCCCGCGGTGGATGTCCGGGCGGATACATGGTTTCTCGATGGCTTCGCGCCTGAGAAGAACCCCGCGATGTGGTCGTCGCGGGTCGCCAAGCATCTCATCACCCACACCCAGCCCGGCGGCACCGTGGGGAGTTTCACCGCGGCCGGTCACGTGCGCCGCGCCTTGGCCGAAGCGGGTTTCGAGGTCGAGCGTCTGCCGGGCGACCCATTCAAACGCCATATCGCCGCGGCGCGAAAGCCTGATGGTGATGTTGCCTCCCGCCAAGCCACCAGTCATTCCCGCCGGGTTGCGGTGGTGGGTGCGGGGTGGGCCGGGCTAAGCGTTGCTCGGGAGTTGCACCGGCGTGGCCACGAGGTTGTCCTCATCGATGCCGTTGAGCCCGGCGCAGGGGCGTCGGGAAATCTGCAGGCGATCTGTGCTCCGGTGCTCGATGCCGCGCCTTCGGCCCGCCAGGATTTTTATCGCTCCGCGTTCGTGCTCGCTTCACGCCAAACCAATCGTTGTGGCGTAATACGAAAACCCGACACCCAGAAAGACGTGGCCTCCCTGCAACAAGCCGCTGAAGTGTTCGGCGACCTCGACGGGTGGTTCAACTGGCAAGACGGACCCGAGCAAGGGCTTTGGATGCCGCATGCGGGTGTGGCCCAGTTCCAGAAATTCTGCGATGACATCCTGGCCAGTCTTCCCGAAAACGCGGGGCGTTGGCCTTTCGTCGTCGAAAAACTTAGCCGTAATGACGGCGGCTGGTGCTTGCGATCCACATCCGATGAAACCATCGAAGCCGACACGGTCGTCCTCGCTTGTGCCGCGGCAACCCGTCGCCTAGCCCCCACCACCGACTGGCCGCTGCAGGTCATCCGCGGCCAAGTCAGTGAAGTCGCCGCGACGCCCGAGAGTTCCAAACAACAACACGCCGTGGTGGGCGAAGCCTACCTCTGCCCCGCGCTCGATGGGAAGCACAGCGTCGGCGCCACGTTTGATCCGGGCGAAAACGACCTCGATGAGCGCCACGAGGATCACGAAGACAACCGCCGACGCGCGCTGCTCACCGATCCCGACTGGGCCGACGCCATGAATTGGACCGCCCCCGCCGCCCGCGTGGGCCTGCGTTGCAACACGCCCGACTACCTGCCGATGATTGGGCCCGTGCCCGACATGCCGCGCTGCCGAGAATACGCCGCGTCGCTGCCCGCCAATAGCGTGCCCGACACTACGGATTGGCCCTCGATGCCCGGACTCTTTGCCGTCACCGCTCTGGGTTCGCACGGCGTCATCTCCTCGGCCATCGCCGCCTCCATCATCGCCCACACCCTCGACGGCACGCCGCTGCCCTGCTCGACGCCCGCCGCCCTCGCGGTACATCCTGCGCGTTACCTCACCCGTGCCGCCAAACGACGCCAGGCCCCCGCCTATCCCGCGGTGTCTGCCCCTTAGAAAACCCGGCACGACGCCGGGCTTTCCTGGAGTGGAATCAAATTCGAACCGAACGCAACGCTCAGTCCTCGCCGCTCAACCGTGCGTGCGGAAGGCCCGCCGCCAGCATGCGAACAACGTGGAAAACATCCAGATGAATGTCAGCGCGTAGATCCCCGGCACCGCGTACATCAACAGGAAATAAGTGAAATACGTCAACTCGTCGGGGTTGACGGTCCACAGCCGTTCGAGCGCCATGCCGCCCATGAGCAGGCTATACGCCACGCTCAGCACCACGATCAATCCGAACATCCCAGGCTCAGAGTGTTTGCCCCGCAGCTCATCGACCCAGTGCTCCCAGCCTTCGCCGGTGGTCTCGATCCGGTCGTAGATGTAAGTCCCCGCCCGCATCATCGACGCCTGCTCGGAGAAGTACAGCACCACCAGCAGCAACACCACCAACGGCGAGACGAACAACAACAGCGGGATCGTCGAGTCATCGCTCAGCGCGAAGTAGGTCAAGATCGGCACACCCACAAGCCCGACGATGATCAGTCGCGTCAGCCGATCCTTCACCTGCAGGATTTCTTTGCGCAGCGTGTCGAAATAATGCAGGCGCAACTCGGGGTCCATCGGCCCGTCAGGCTGCGCCGCCATAACAGAAGCAGCGTCTTCGGGTTCGGCGGGCGCTTCGGCCTCGGTCGGTTCGGCAACGTCTGGCATGACTCGGTCTCCAGAATGGAAGAAGAAATGAAGTGAATCGTCATTGGCGAAACCGCCCATGATGAAATCGAGTGTAACACAAGGTTGCGCAAATCCGAACGGTGAAACAGTTGCACGCATCCCGAAGTTTCGTTGCCATCATCGCTTCAAGAGATGAAACACAGTTCCAACTCTTCTTCAGCGTTCAAGCCTCTGCGAGCGCTTCGGCGAGATGGCCGGTCCAGGGTTTGCCGTGGCCGGGCAGCAGCGTGATCTCGCCGAGGTGGCGCAGCTTGTCGAGGGATCGGCGTGATGTTTCGCCGTTCGCATTGAGCGCCTCGTAGGCGAGTTGCGGGGTGACTTCTTTACCCGAGAGCAGCTCGAGGGTGACGAGGGTGTCGCCGCAGATCAGCGCGTTTCGATCGGGGAAGTGGAACGAAACCTGGCCGGGCGTGTGGCCGGGGGTATGGATGACGGTCGGCTTGCCGGGCACGTCGAGGGGTTGGCCGTCGGCGAACGTCTTGGCTTCGGTGATGCGGGGGAGGTTGAACACGCCGTTGAGCGCCCCGTGCAGCAGCATGCCGAACAAGTGCGGGTGCCACGATCGGCTGACCAACGCAAACCACGGCAGCTGCCCACGGCGGAGCGCCATGCCGTGGTCGTCTTCGTGTACCCAGACGGGGGCCTCGGCTTCCTTCCGCAGCCGCTCGGCAAAGCCGGTGTGGTCCGCGTGGGCGTGGGTCAGCAGGATCGCATCGACGTCCGCCACCGATCGGCCCATCGCTTCCAGCCCGTCGAGCAACGCCTGGTAGTGCCGCGGCCAACCGCAATCGACCACGGTCAACCTGCCGTGCTCTTCGACGACGTACCAATTGAAGTCGCCGGTCTGGAATTGATGGATGCCCGAAGCCACTTGCATGCGACTGAGCTTAGTCGAATCCAAGCGGGATGGTTTCTCCCACACACAAAACTTGCATCTGTAATACCTCGGCCTTGAGTGTAACCTCACCTCATATGCCGCCGAGTATTCAACACGGCCAACAAAACCTATCACCCCAAGAAATTAGTCCCGCCAATTAAAATCACGGGCCAACCGAGACGGTTGGCCCGCGAACGTCGAAATCGAAATCACATTCTTTATCGGCTCAATCATGACGCGTCGGGATGTACGACTGATGAGATTGCTAGATCAACACACAATCCTCTGCAACATTCAAAGCACTAGAACTTGTTCACGGTCATCCCGTTGTTCTTAAAACTTGTCGCATATCGAGTACCAAACGGGACGTTGAGCGTACCGTTGCTGTTATCGACCACAGCTCCGGCAATTGAGCCGCTGATTTTTTCGACGTCGCTATTGAGCTGACCGGATGTAATCAGACTTGTCCAGCTCATCAACAGAGAACTCCCCCCAAGATTGTTCTCCGCGAAATATAAACCCGTAATCGTTTCGCTCGAACTGGTGTGATAGAACTGTGCCGCCCAGGGCCCGGTGTTGATCATGTTGTTATCAAACACGTACAGGTTGTCGAGTTTGTTGCGAAACAATATCCCCGAATTATGAAATTGATTCGCCGTAATCTCGGCCACGTTGTACCACTTGATCTTTAACGATCCGCCTGAGCTCGAAGCCGACCACCCCTTGACGGTGTTGTTGAAAATCCTGAGGTTGCTGCCGAAGAGTACATATAAGCCGTGGTCTTCAAATTTCTTAGTGCTGGTCGAATCGGGCGCCGCGACATATCGCTCGCATGTGTTGTTTTTGATGATTCCGAATTTTTGTTTGGTGTTGTAATTACTCCAATACCGGATAGCGGTTCGCAGGTACCCCTTAACCGTGTTATTGCTGATCGAGTGCTTTCCGCCTTGGCCGTTCTTGATCTGTATGCCGACTACATTGCCCAAGAATTTATTCTGCGACCCGCGGTATGTCGCGTTGTTTTCGGTGTTGTCTTTCCACAAAATGTTGTTGCGATAGATGTTCGTGTCTTCGGAATTCTGCACATCAATGATCGCATTGCGGATGTCGTAGGTCTTGTCTTCAAAACTATCGAATTTATTCCACCGTACGTCGATGTCGTCGCAGGACTTGAACCACAACGCAATGTTTTGGAAGTGGATGCCATCGATATCGATCCCATCTTTATTTGTGAACTCGATCACGCGGGTACTGCTACCGGTTTCGCGGAGCACCGCCTTGTGACGGTTTTTGGCCTTAATCGTGACCCCATTGGGAAGGTCTTCCAGCGCATTACGCCGTGCGTCGGTGATGTTGTAGGTGCCGTCCTTGAGAACCACAACCTCATTGGCTTGGATGGCCCGGATGGTCGCGGGGGTGAACTGCGCGGGGCTGTATTCCGCAGCAAAAGAGGGGGCAATGAAGAACGCGCAAAAGATAGCTGCAAGCACTGATCTCATCTGAAACTCCTTGAAATGAACGGGGGTTTGGTGATCTAGAAACTGATCCGAATCAAACCGCGGGCAGGGAGGATTTAATCATGAATGGGGTCTGCCTACCCCCAAGCATGATTGGGTGACAAACGAGATTTTCTGAACCTTACAATTTTGTGTTGACGTTGCGATAAAGTTGTTAATCAACCAAAAAT
>JBCCWB010000011.1:0-31586 GCA_039194345.1 Planctomycetota bacterium | reverse complement strand
GGGTGGTTTGGCAGCCGGGGCAGACCGCCTGGTACTTGCCTTCGGGGGCGGCGGCGGTGGCGTTGAGGCGGTTGGGGTTGGCACCGATGCGGAGGCAGGTGGCGCGCCACTCGGGGCCGTGCGGGGTGAAGCCCGCACGGCCGGGGGGGTTGGGAGCACGCTTAGCGCGTGGGGTAGCTGGTTCCGGGGGCGGCGGTGGGGTGAGGGCGTGGGCGATCTCGTGGAGGATGACGTCGCGGACTTCGGCTTCGTCGTTACGGGCGACGAAGGGGGCGGAGAGTTCGATGCGTTTGGTGGTGAAGTTGCACAGGCCCAGGGCGCGTTTGCGTTGGTTGAAGCGGAAGGTCCAGCCGTCGGCGACGAGGCCGTGGGTGTGCATGAGCGACTGGGCGAGTTGGCCGGCGGAGGGCAGGTCCATGGGGGGAGTGTAGCCGGGGGGCCACGGCTAGCGTCCGCCCTATCGCACCAAAACCGCGCCGGCGTTTGCGCCCGTCGCGGCAGCGGGAACGCGGAAGGTCGTTACGCCTTACGCATTTGTTCGCTCAATACCGCAACACCGAGTTCCAGGCGTTTGACTTCACGGAGCACGCGATTACGGTTCGAACGCATATAGAAATAGAGTTTGATAAAGCCCGTAGCGAGGCCAAAGAAAAGAGCCGAAGCCGCCCAGATCACCGTCATCCGCAAGTCGTCGGCACGGAACATGTTCACCACCGAAACGATGAACATGATCCCCGCCAATACGGTGTCAAACATCACCATCACCAGCAGGGGTCGGGACCAGCCCTTGAAAGCACCACCGATTTCTTCGCGGAGGGTGTCGCGGGGGATGACCACGTCAGCGGTATCCGAGCCGAGCGATTCTTTGAGCAGGTCGTCGAGGTCGTTCATGGTGAGACTCCTTCTAAAAACGGTTTGAGGTTCTGTCGCGCGGTGTGCATACGGCTCTTCACCGTGCCACGCGGGATGTTCAGGGCCGCCGCGATCTCGGCGGTGGAGAGGTCGTCGAGGTAGTGCATCGAGAGCAGCGCCCGCTGTTCGACGGGTAGCTTTTGCAACGCGCTAAGGACACGTTGCACACGGTCCCGGGTTTCTTCGGCGGCGTGGGTTTCGTTCACGGCGGCCAAGTCGTCGGGCAACGGTGCGTTTCGCTTACGACTACGCGACTCTTTGCGAATCCAGTCGACCGCTTTGTGGTTCACGATGCGATACGCCCAGGCGGGGAACGCCGCGGGGTCGTCGAGGCGGTGCAGGCGTTTGAGGATGCCGACCCACGCTTCCTGGGTCACGTCCCGCGCGGCCTCGGCATTTCCGGTGACGTTGCGGGCGTGGCGCCACAGCCGAGCGTGCCAGCGGTCGACCAAGCGGTCTCTCGCATCGATCCAGCCGTCCTGTGCCGCCAGGACCAGCCATTCATCCGCAACTCGTTCCGGGCTTGCCATCGCCTATAGAGTCGTCGAACCCGCGGAGCGGTTCACGATGGGCGCATAAAAAAACCCAGCGGAGTCAAGGAATGACAGCCGCCGGGCTTCCGGGGGTCGGGTTTGGGTCGTTGGTTTTACCCAACTGTGTTGAGTATAGGCACCCAACGACATGGGGGAATGGGGTATTTAACTGATTCTTAACAATTCGAAGCGGTCAAGGTTCATCACCTTGTCCCATGCCGCGATGAAGTCATTGAAAAACTTGGATTTAGCGTCGTCACTGGCGTACACCTCGGCGAGGGCTCGGAGCTGAGAATTGCTGCCAAACACTAGATCGGCCTCGGTCGCGATCCACTTAATTTCGCCCGAATCATCGCGCCCCTCGAGGAAGTGGGCACAGCGGGGCGAAACGGCCCACTTCGTGCCCATGTCCAACAGGTTCACGAAGAAATCGTTGGTGAGGGTTTCGGGCTGGTCGGTGAACACCCCGAGCTTGCTCTGGCCGGTGTTGGCCCCGAGCACGCGGAGGCCGCCCAGCAGCACGGCCATCTCCGGCGCGGTGAGGGTGAGCAGGTTGGCCTTGTCGATAAGCAGCTCCGCCGCCGAGCGCTTGTGCTCGGGGTGGTAGTAGTTGCGGAAGCCGTCGGCCGAGGGCTCGAGGTAGCCGAACGAGTGCAGGTCGGTCATCTCTTCGGTGGCATCCGTACGGCCGGGCGTGAACGGCACGGTCACATCATGGCCCGCCTTGCGGGCAGCTTCTTCCACCGCGGCGACGCCGGCGAGCACCACCAGGTCGGCGAACGAGACCTTCTTGTTGCCGGACTGGGCCGCGTTGAAGTCGGCCTGGACCTTTTCAAGCACGGGCAAAACCACGGCCAGGACAGCGGGGTCGTTGGCGTCCCAATCTTTCTGGGGTGCCAAACGAATACGGCCACCGTTGGCGCCGCCCCGCTTGTCCGTGCCGCGGAAGCTCGCCGCGGCCCCCCAAGCGGTCGCGACGTACTGTGAAATCGATGGTCCGGCCGACAGCAGCTGAGCCTTGAGCGCAGCCACGTCTTGGTCGTCAATGAGCTCGTGATCCACATCCGGCACGGGGTCTTGCCAGACCTGAGGCTCGGGCACTTCCGGGCCGAGCAGACGCGGGTGCGGGCCCATGTCGCGGTGGGTCAGCTTGTACCACGCACGGCCGAACGCGTCGGCGAACTCATCGGGGTTCTCGAAGAACCGGCGGGAGATCGGCTCGTAGATCGGATCCGTCCGCAACGCGATGTCCGAGGTCAGCATGATCGGGGCGTGGCTGAGGTCCGGGTCGTGCGCGTCGGGCACGGTGCCCTTGGCCGACTGTTCGACGGGCGTCCATTGGTGGGCGCCCGCGGGGCTCTTGGTCAATTCCCATTCGTAGCCGAAGAGGTTTTCGAAGTAGTTATTGCTCCACTTGGTCGGCGTGGTGGTCCAAGCGCCTTCGAGGCCGGAGGTGATTGTGTCGACACCCTTGCCAGAGTTGAAGCTGTTCTTCCAACCGAAGCCCTGCTCTTCAAGCGGAGCGCCTTCGGGTTCGGGGCCGACGAACTCGGCGTCGCTCGCCGCGCCGTGGGTCTTGCCGAAGGTGTGTCCGCCGGCGATGAGGGCGACGGTTTCTTCATCGTTCATCGCCATGCGGGCGAACGTCTCGCGGATGTCGCGGGCCGAAGCCATCGGGTCGGGGTTGCCGTTGGGGCCTTGCGGGTTGACGTAGATCAGGCCCATCTGCACCGCGCCGAGCGGCGTCTCGAGGACGCGGTCGCCGGTGTAGCGCTCGTCGCCCAGCCATTCTTTTTCTTTGCCCCAGTAGACGTGTTCCTCGGGTTCCCAGATGTCTTCCCGGCCGCCGGCGAAGCCGAAGGTCTTAAAGCCCATCGATTCGAGGGCGACGTTGCCGGTGAGGATCATCAGGTCGGCCCAGGACAGCTTGCGGCCGTATTTCTGCTTGACCGGCCACAGCAGCCGGCGGGCCTTGTCGAGGTTGGCGTTGTCGGGCCAGGAGTTCAGCGGAGCAAAACGCTGCGCACCCGAGCCGCCGCCGCCGCGGCCATCAAACACGCGGTAGGTGCCGGCCGAGTGCCAGGCCATGCGGATCATCAGCGGACCGTAGTGGCCGTAGTCCGCGGGCCACCAGTCTTGCGACGTGGTGAGCACGTCTTCGATGTCTTTCTTCACCGCCATCAGGTCGAGCGTCTGGAACTCGGCGGCGTAGTCGAAGTCTTCTTCCATCGGATCAACCTGGGCCGAGTTCTGGTTGAGGATCTTGAGGTTGATCTGCTCGGGCCACCACCGCTGGTTCGCGCCCGAGCCCACGGTGTCGGGCTGGTTGGCGGAACTGAGGAAGGGGCATTGGCTGGCGTCGGTCGCGTTGGGGGCGGAAGGGTCGGTTGACATAGCGCTTTTCCTTATTAGCAGACGAATACTAGATGGATGCAATGCAGCAACGGTTGCGAGTCACAGAATTGCCTCTAAATATAGCTTCAATGCGTGGTTTTTTTGATAGACATTGAATATCATTTATCGATCTAAGTGATAGTCAAAGGTTATCAATGGAAATCCACCAGTTACGCTACTTCTTGGCCGTCGCCGAGCAGGGAGGCATGCGGCAGGCGGCGCGGGTCTGCCACGTGACCCAGCCGTCGCTGAGCACGCAGATCCAGAAGCTCGAAGACGAGCTGGGCCACCGCTTGTTCGACCGCTCGTCGCGGGGCGCTCAGCTCACCGAGGCCGGGCGATCGCTACTGCCGCGGGCGCGGAAGATCCTGGGAGAGCTATCGGTCACGCTGGATACGGTCCGGGCGGATGTCGAGCGCGGGCGGGGTCGGCTGCGGGTGGGCGCGATCCCGACAATCGCGCCGTTTCTCCTGCCGGCCGGGGTACGGCGGTTCCAGAAGCAAAACCCCGAGGCCGAGCTGGTCATCGCCGAGGACGTCACCGCGAACCTCATCGAAGAACTCGTCGCCGCCCGCATCGATCTGGCGTTCATGAGCCTGCCGTTGGACGACGACCGGATTGCCTACGAGCACTTGTTCGACGAGCCGCTGTCGGTGGTCATGGCTAAAGAAGACGCCCTGGCCAAGCGTAAGACCGTTCGGCCGTGCGACCTCGCGGACCGCCCGCCCATCGTGCTTCACGACATGCACTGTTTGGGTCAGCGGGTGCAGGCGTACTGCGAAGTCATCGGGCTGGGCGAGCACGAGCAGTGGAAGGCCGCGCAGCTGGCGACGGTGCAGGAGTGGGTTGCGCTCGGGCTTGGGATTTCCTTGCTACCGCGCATGGTGGCCGAGCGCGACCGATCCACCAAGCGTGTGTATCGCCCGCTGGCCAAGCCCGTGCCGACGCGGGCTGTCGTCGCGGCCCACCGCGCCGATCGGCCACTGTCGGTCCTCGGGCGATCGTTGGTGGATGCGGTCATGCAAGATTAACCCAACAACCATCAACACCCCTCCACCGGCGTGTTGCGATCGGGTAGGTTGAACGCATGAAGATCGCGTTTTTCAACACCAAGCGTTACGACCGCCGATTCTTCGACGCGGCCAACGCGCAGCACAGCCACGACATCACCTACCTCGACCCACGGCTCGACGTGAACTCGGCGGTGATCGCCTCGGGCCACGACGCGGCGTGCCTTTTCGTGAACGACGACGGCTCGGCCCCGGTCATCGAAACCCTCGCGGCGCAGGGCGTAAAACACCTGGCCCTACGTTCGGCGGGCTTCAACCACGTGGACCTCAAAGCCGCGGAACAAGCGGGCATGACCGTCTGCCGGGTGCCCGCCTATTCGCCGCATGGCGTGGCCGAGCACGCCATCGCGCTGATGATGACGCTCAACCGCATGACCCACCGTGCGTTCAACCGGGTGCGCGAGAGCAACTTCGCCCTCGAAGGGTTGCTCGGTTTCGAGATGCACGGCCGAACGGCGGGCGTCGTGGGCACCGGCAAGATCGGGGCCGCGGCGGCACGCATCCTCGTGGGTTTTGGCTGCCGGGTGCTGGCGTATGACGTGTACGAAAACGCCGAGCTCAAAGCGCTCGGCGTCGAATACGTCGCGCTCGATGAACTTTTTGCGCAGAGCGAGATCATCACGCTGCACTGCCCGCTGATGCCCGAAACCGAACACCTGATCAATGCCGACACGCTGAGTCAGATGCAAGACGGCGTGATGCTCATCAACACCAGCCGGGGCAAATTGATCCATACCGACGCGGTGATCGACGCGCTCAAGACCGGCCGCGTCGGCCACCTCGGATTGGACGTGTACGAAGAAGAAGACGAGCTCTTTTTCGAGGACCACTCGGGCGACATCCTGCAGGACGATGAGTTCGCCCGCCTGCTGACGTTTCCCAATGTGCTCATCACCGGCCACCAGGCCTTCTTCACCCGCCATGCGTTGGAAGAGATCGCCAGCGTCACGCTGACGAATCTCACTCAACTTGAGCGCGGCGAACCCTGCCCCAATACACTCGCCTCCCGGTAAGCGGCGAGTGTAGGGAGACGGGTTTACGCCGTGGCCGCGGGCACTTCATCCCACGAAGGCAGCGGGTCTTCGAGATCGGTCCAGCCCTTGGGACCCTCGGCCATTTCGGTTTCGGTCAGCAGACAGTCGTTCAGCGCCGCAGTGACCTTTTCCTTGTCAAGGCCGATACCGATGAAGACGATCTCCTGACGGCAGTCGCCGCCGCTGGCTTCGTCCCACTTGGATTCGATCCATTCACGGGTCTCGGGGTCGTCGGGCCAGTTCTCTTTGGGCACAGAGGCGAACCAGTAGCCGGCCCGTTCGATGGTCAGGCTCTTCCCAGCCGAGTTCCACATCGCGCAGAACTGCGGACGCGTGGCCATCCACGAGTAACCCTTGCTGCGGACGATGCCGGCCATCATGCCGTTTTGGATCGAGTCGAGCAGCCGCTTGGGGTGGAAGGGTCGGCGGGCGTGGTACACGAAGCTGGAGATGCCGTATTCCTCGGTCTCGGGGACGTGTTCGCCGTTGAGTTCCTTGAGCCAGCCGGGCATCGCGGCGGCTTTTTCTTCGTCGTAGAGCTTGGTCGCGATGATGTCGGTCGGCGAAACCGCGCCGCGGTCGGCGTGGATGATGCGGGCTTCGGGGTTGAGTTTCTTCAACACCCCTTCCAGCCGTTTCACCACTTCCGGGCCGGCGTCTTTGACCTTGTTGACCACGATCACGTTGGCGAACTCGACCTGGTCGGTCAGCAGATCGACGACGTTGCGTTCGTCTTCCTCGCCCATCGCTTGGTCGCGATCGAGCAGGCCGTCTTCGGTGTTGAAGTCGTCGAAGAAGTTCATCGCGTCGACCACGGTCACCATGGTGTCGAGCTCGGCGACGTCGCCGAGCGAGATGCCGTTTTCATCGCGGAAGCTGAAGGTCGTGGCAACGGGCATGGGCTCACTGATGCCGGTGCTTTCGATGAGCAGGTAATCGAACTTACCTTCGCGGGCCAGCTTGGCGACTTCGATGATGAGGTCTTCGCGAAGCGTGCAGCAGATGCAGCCGTTGGTCATCTCCACCATCGTCTCTTCGGTTCGCGACAGCTCCGCCCCGCCGTCGCGGACGAGGTTGGCGTCGATGTTGACCTCGGACATGTCGTTGACGATGACCGCCACCCGCATCCCCTCGCGGTTGCTCAGGACGTGGTTGAGCATCGTGGTCTTGCCCGCGCCGAGGTAGCCCGAGAGCACGGTGACGGGGAGCTTCTTCGGCTTTTTGGAAAATCCAAGCATGGCTTACCTGTGGGTTGCGGCGATGACATTAGTTCGAGTCAACGCAATGTGACGAAGCAAATTCATTGAAAGGTATAATGATAATTGATTATCACTATAGATCAAGCCTACTTCCCGCGGAGGCGATTGGATGGGATAGCTCCACCGACGAGATCCGACGATAAATAATCAAACGGGTGGGCCAAGACTCGGTGATTACCCATCAGCCAGTTCCAGCCGGGTCAGGTCCATCAGGTGTTGATGGGTGCCGACGACCGCAGGGGTGGCGGCGTTTTTCTCGGTGGTCTTGGGCGGGGTGCGTTGGGTGTAGGTACCGTCCGCGTGCATGTCCCAGGTCTGGCGGTTGTCGGCGAGCATCGTGTCGACGATCGTCTTGAGCTTGGCCTGCAGCGCGGGGTCGTACACCGGGGTGATGCACTCGACGCGGTTGTTGAGGTTGCGGTACATCCAGTCGGCGCTGCCGATGTAGTACTCGGCGTTGCCGCCGCGGCCGGTCTCTTCGCTGCCGGAGGTCTTGGACGTGACCTTGGTCGGGTCGTAGGACGTGACGCCCTGGCCGTTGCGGTAGTGGTAGATGCGTGAGTGTTCGAGGAACCGGCCGATGACCGACTGGACGGTAATGTTCTCCGAGAGGCCGGGCACCCCGGGGCGTAGCGTGCAGAAGCCGCGGACGATGAGCTGGACGCGGACGCCGGCGTTGGACGCTTCGTAGAGCTTGCGACACAGCCGACGATCTTCGAGGCTGTTCATCTTGGCGACGATCAGCGGGCGGTCTTCATCGTTGCTGCCGGCGTCTTTCCACGCCTGGGCGTGGGCGATCTCGCGGTCGATCATCTCGACGAAGCGCTTGCGCATGTTCGTCGGGGCGATGAGCAGGTGGTTGAAGTCGCGTTTCAGCGATCGGCCGGTGAGCAGGTGGAACACCTCGACCAGGTCCGCGGTAATGCGGGGGTCGCAGGTGAACAGGCCCAGGTCGGTGTAGAGGTTGGCGGTCTTGGAGTTGTAGTTGCCGGTGCCGATGTGGGCGTAGGTACGTAGGCCGTCTTTCTCTTTGCGGACAACCAGCGAGGTCTTGGTGTGGGTCTTGTAACCCACGACGCCGTAGACCACGTGGATGCCGGCTTTCTCGAGGCGTTGGGCGAGCTGGACGTTGCGCTCCTCGTCGAAGCGGGCTTTGAGTTCGACCAGCACAACGACCTGCTTGCCCGCCTCGGCGGCCTTGATGAGATCCGGGATAAACGGTGAGTCTTTCGCGGTGCGGTACAGCGTCAGCTTGATCGCGATCACGTCCGGGTCGGTTGCGGCACGGCGGATGAAGCGTTCGACGCTGGCGCTGAACGATTCGTAGGGGTGGTGGACGAGGATGTCGCCGTTGCGGATGACGCTGAAGATGTTCGAGTCGACGTCAGCCAAACGGGTCGGGACCATCGGGGTCCAGGGCTCGTACTTGAGGTCGGGCCGATTGACGCTGCCGTGGATCTCCCAGAGGTCGTTGTAGTCCAGCTCGGCGGGCATCTGATAAACGTCGTCCTGCTCGAGACCCAGCTCCTGCATCAGGAAGTGGTTCATCGGGTGGAACGGGGCATCATCGGTCTCCAGGCGGACGGCGTCGGCGAAACGGCGGTCGCGCAGCTCCTGCTCGATGAGTTCCAGCAGGTCCTCGGCGTCTTCCTCGTCCCGCTCAATGTCGGCGTTCCGTGTGATGCGGAAGGGCTCGACGTGTTTGATAATCATGCCGTCGAACAGCTTGTCGAGGTTGTGGCGGATGACTTGTTCGGTGCTGATGAACTTGTCCTGCCCGTCGTCGCCGGTGAGCTTCACCCAGCTCGGCAGCACTTGGGGCACCTTGACCCGGGCGAACTGCAGCCGGCCGGCGTTGTCTTCGAAATCTGTTTCATCATCCACCGCGGGGGTTTGAATCGGCGACATGGTTGCGTCGTTCTTCTCCACAACCGGATGCTGCAGCATCACACCCAACGAAGTCGAGAGGTTCGAGATGAACGGGAACGGGTGCCCGGGGTCGACCGACAACGGCGTCACCACGGGGAACAGGTTGGTCATGAAATATTGGTTGGCTTCTTCACGCTCAGCGTTGCTGAGCTCTTCCCAAGTCAGCAGGTGAATGCCCTTGGCCTTGAGCGCGGGCTTGACCACCTCGGTGAAACACTTGGCCTGGATGTCGAGCATCGGGATGACCAGTTCGCGGATCATATGCAGCTGCTGTTCGGGCGAGAGGCCGTCCACAGTGCGGGTCATCAGGCCCGCTTCGATCTGACGCTTCAGCCCGCCGACACGCTTCTGGTAATACTCATCGAGGTTGGAGTTGAAGATCGCCAAGAAGCCGACGCGCTCCAGCAACGGGGTGCGTTCGTCTAGCGCCTCATGCAGCACCCGGCGGTTGAACTCCAGCCAGCTCGACTCGCGGTTGAGGAACTCGCCCTCGGCGGGCGGGGCATCGAGCGCAAACGTCGCGGGGTTAGCGGGATTCGTGGCGGGGGTGGACGTGTCGGACATGGCGTTGGCGGGGTGGTTGGGGCAGGCAGAGTCAACTCACCGAACAACACGGCGAGCATGGACATCGCTCAATGCGACAACCCAGTGTAGCGACGCGACGTGTTAGCAGGAGGTAAGTTCGTCCCGAGTGGAACGGGTGATGCCAAAGCCTGGATGGATGGTGTAGGGGTCTCGCCGGACGCAAGACATAGGCTGACCCAAAGCCGAGAGGCTGCTCCCGTTACCGCGTGGTATCTCCGGTACCGGGTCGAGGCTGCGGGGCTTTGATGAGCAGTTGGCCGCCCTTGAGCAAGACCCGGTCGAGGATCGGGCCGTGGGACGCGGGGTCGAGCTCAAAAATCAGGGTCTCGTGCCCAGGCTCCAGAGCCACGTTGATCGGGGCTTCGGAGTTCTCGGCATCGAGCTTTGCCTGAGCGATCGGAGCGGTGCCGAGATCATCGAGATAGACCCGCAGCTCAACATCCGCCAGCGCTGCGCGTTCCCGGGGTAGCCCCTCGGGCAGGTTCAGCAGCGCCGTAGTCGAGAACCGCTGGGTGCCGGACGGCAGAGAAAACTTCACCGTGGTCGGGGCGTGCATCGCAAAGCCACCCTGCTGCTTGCCGGGCGCCCAGTCGCTGCCGAACACCATCCCACCCGACAAGACTTCTTGCGGTTGCCGGTAGAGGCGGTCGAGCTTCAAACCCGAAGCCGAGAACTCCACGGCCACCACTTGCCCCATCGCCAACTCCACAGAGGAATCCATCGGAGACAGCGTGGGGGTCAAGGTGATCGCGTCACCTTGGATGGCCAGGCCTTTCGCGATGAATCGGCTCCCATCCACCAGATCCACCGTGTCGCCTTCGATGGCCGATTCGATGGAAGGATTCGCGAATCGAACCGCCGCGATGGTCGACACCGGAAACTCGATCTCGTTGTCCGCGCCGTCGGGGATCAACACCACGATGTCCGGCGACACCGTGATCACAAAGCCGGTGATCTGATCTCCGTTGACGAAGTGCACGGTGTCGCTGTCCGAAGGCGTGAGCAAGGCGGGCTGGGCATTGTCAGCCGAAGACGTCAAACGCAGCAACCGCACATCATCGAGCCCAAACGAAAAGCGCCCGAGTTCGGGGTGTTGCCAGGCGATCACTTCGCCGTTGCTTCGGCTCCCGGTCCACTGCCCCGAAAACGACTGGCCGTCGACCAGCCAGATGTGTTGTTGCGAGGTCGCCTGACGGTATTGGTCGCGGATATGTGGCGGCGTCAGCGGCATCATCTGCACAAACTCGCCGACGCCGCTCTGCGTCAGCCAGCGGTTGTCGTCGTAGTAGCTCAGCGTCTCGCCGCTGAGGCTGGATACCTCGACCGTCCGGGTTTCGAGGTCGGTCCCGGTGAGCAGCGCCTGGGTCAAACCGAACGAAGCCGTGGGCAGAACGATCAGCCCCAGCGCCATCACGGCGGTCAGTAAGCTCGACACGGCACCAGGCAACTTCTTATGTAAACAGCAGTGGAACAAACCAACTCCTGGGAAAAACGGAACCGCCCTATCTCTGATATATCGGCAAAAGACGATTCGGGATCTGCAAAATCAGCAGGCTCATTCCGGTGCCGTAGGTCTCACCGTGGTTGGAAGACCAGGCACCGGAGTTCTGTTGGCGATCGATGAGTTCTTCACGCATCCGCGGGAACCACTCGGACCAGTACCCGCCCCCGGCGAGGAACATCGCCTGGGCCGCGTAGTAGTGGCCGTAGAAATAGTGGCCGCCGCCCTGAGCCCCGAGACCGCGCGACGCACGGACGAGGTATTGCAGGCCATCGGTCACCGCGTCGTCTTCGTAGATGCCGGCGTATTGCAGGCTCGCCACACCCGCGGCAGAGCGGGGGTACGCCGAGCCGCCGGCCGTGAGCATGTAGCGGAAGCCGCCGTCCGCGGGGTTCTGGCACTGACGCACGTAGGTGATCGCGCGGTCGATGGTTTCCTTGGGCACGCTCAGTCCCGCATTACGCGCGGAGCGCAGGGCCATGACCTGCGTGATGGTCACGGAGATATCCGCATCGAACGGCTGGGGGTGGTACCGCCAACCGCCTTCGTGGTTTTGTGTGTCGACGATGAGGCGTACCGCTTTGAGCAGCACCTCACGGACGCGGGCGTCGCCGGTCATGCCGTAGATCTCGCCGAGGAACAGCGTGGCGTAACCGTGGCCGTACATCGGGCCGTGGGACGTGTCGGCGGCGATCAGCCCGGACTCGGTCGCGCTGGACAACACAAAGTTCAGCGCCGCCTCGACGTTGGGCCCGTAGGCCCCGCGGTTGGGCAGGTGGCCGTCGGCCATGAACGCCAGGCCAGCGATGGCGGTAATGCCCACGTGTTTGCCGTAGCGGTCTTGCCCGAAGCTGCCGTCGTTGGCTTGCCTCGTCGCGAGAAAAGCCATGCCTTGATCGATAGACTTGCGCAGTTCGGGTGTGATCTCAACGAAGTTGATTTCTTCGGTACCCCGGCCCACATCGGCCGACGCGGGCGTCGGAGTGACCAGTGCACAGTGAACAGTGATGAGTAAAGACAGAAAAAAGCCCAACCGGACTTTGCAGGTTCGGGACGGGTAACTGTTCACTGAGTACTGTGCACTGGTCACTCGCTCGCCTCCTCCGCAAGTCGGCGGTAATACGCTTCGGTGAGGTTGCGATACACCGGGCTGTAGGGCTCGTCGAGGCCGTTGGTCAGTTCATCCCGGAGGCGTGGCGGCAGAGCACCCCACTCGCTGCGGACTTCGTCGATCGCGCCTTGGCCGGGGTCGATCGGGCCGATCTGACCGGGGGAGAAGCCTCCGGGGTTTTCGCCGTTGGCTTGCTGCTGGGCCTGGCCGGGTTGTTGGCCTTGCGCTTGGCCCGGTTCTTCGCCGGGCTGCTGGCCTTGATCTTGGCCAGCGTTTTGGGCGCTGCTGTCTTGGTTGGACGAGGAGCTGGAGCTGCTCGACGACGAAGACGAGCTGGACTGTTGTTGCTCGGCGGCTTCGATGAGTTGGTCGAGGCGGGCGAGGATGCTTTCCTGCAACCGCTGGGTATCGAGACCCGGGTCGCGGTCGTCACCCAAGCGGTCAGCGACGCGGTCCATGTCCCGCACCGCCTGCTCGAACGAGTCGGCGGCCTGGGCACCACTTAACTGTTCCTCGACCTCTTCGGTCAGCTGGGGCTCTGTGGTCGAAGGCGTGGCGTCCTCGGCAGTGCTGGGCGCTGCGGGTTCAAGGTCGAGTAGCTCATCTAGCGTCGGCTGGTCCTGCGCCCCAACCGGGCTGAAACACGCCAACGCCAACACCCCGCAGAACAATCCAGCCCCCCGACGCGCCACCCGGCGCTTGGGTCGACAAAGCAAATTGTGCAAGCGGTGGTTCATGGTGATGGAACTCCGGGCTGCTGCTGTTGCTGCATCTGCTCAATGAGACGTTGGCCGAGGCCCGAAAGTTCTCGCTGCTGCCCCGAAAGGTCGGTCAGCAACTCGGCCTGCTCATCGCTCGGCTGGTTACGGGCCGTTTCCGCCAAGGCCCTGGTCTCATCATAGACCGACTGCTGCACGCCCCGAAGCAATTTCAATTCTGCGGCCGGCGGGATCAACGGTTGGGGCCCGCCCCCGCCACCCGCACTGCTGCCACCGCCCTCGGCAAATTCCTGCGGTCCGCCTGATTGATCGAGCGCCTCGGCCATCGTTTCGAGCAGCCGTGCGGTTTGACGCTGCTGCCGCAACACCCGGCTGTCGCCTTGGCCGCGCGAGAGCTTGCCCGCTGCCTCGCCGCTGGCGGTGTCTATCATCTCGTGGGTCTTTTGGAACACGACGGTCTTGGCGAGCTGTTCAACCTGCTCAACCAGCTCGGCGGCGGCGTTCGTGATCTGCTCCTGCGACTTACCCAACCCGCGCAACGCCGCTCGGGTTTTACGCGACAGGGGCACTTCCTCAAGAAGCTCGGCGACTTCGTCGTACAAAGCGTTCTGCTGCTCGGCGAGTTCCAAGTATTTCTGGCGCAGCTCGTCGCGTTCTTGCTGCGTCTGGTCCTGCTCGTTCTCGGCCTGTTTTTCCTGCACCTTGGCCAAGGCTTCTTCCAGTCGTTCGAGGGCGACGCGTTGGCCGGCCTGGGCTTCTTCACGCCCGCCACCCCTCAGCCCCGTCAACGCCGCGGCCTGGGCCTCAACCGCCTGGGCAACGATCGGCGCAATCTCAGACGTTTCCTGATCGGCCTCGGCTTCGGTCTGCACCGCGATCGTTCGCACCCACAGATTCGACTGGTCCGGCGCAAGGTTGGCCAGTTCCTCCGCAGGCGCATCGGCGGGCACCGCTTCGAGTGCGACGTTGGCTAGCGTCTGGCCCTCGATCAATCGGCGGAGCTGTTCTTCCAACGCCAACAACCGGCGACGCAACAACTCCTGACGCAACTCATCCTGCTCGCCGAGTTGTTGCATCATCTGATCGAGCGTGTCGAGGCTCTGCATCTGCGACGAGCCCGCTTGCGACAACTGGTTCTGCTCGAGACCCTCCTGGGCCTGACTCATCTGCTGGCTGAGACCCTGACGTTGGGCAACCGCGGCCGCCTCGGCCATCGCTTCGGCAGCAGCACGATCCTGGTCGGACTCGCCCTGCTGCGCCATCGACTCGGCACTGCTCTGCAACCGCTCGACCGCGTCCTGGGCCTGCTCGGCCAAGGCTTCCTGGCGCTCAGCCAGTTCTTGCAGCGCTTGCTGCATCTCTTCGGAAAGCTGATCCATGGGCTGGCCGGCCGTTCGCGGCAGCAACTCGCGCGTGTCTTGGGCCAGCGCTTCCTGCTCGGTCTTGAGGCGGGCCAATTCGAGCTTCAGCCCCAGCGCATCACGGCCCTGATCCAGCAGCTTCGCCAAGTCTTCCAGACGCTCGCGTGCTTCAGCCTGTTGCTCGCCCGCCTCGGCTTTCGCTTGCTCTGCTGTGTTGTCGCTCGGGTCTTCAGCATCGGTGGACGACTGCGCCTCGGCCGCTTCTTGAAGGTCTTGCTGTGCTTGGTCGCTGGCTTGCTGTGCCTGCTCCGCCAATTCATCCGCCTGTCGGATCAATTCGTCGAGCGTGGCGTCGTTGAGCCGATTGAGCCGCAACCGATCCTGCACCCGGCTGAGTTGTTGTCGTTGGCTTTCCAACGCGCGCGACACGCGGGCCTGCTCGGATTGCAGTCGGGCGGGGTTGTCGTCTTCCAGACGCTTGATGAGTTGTTCCTGCTGGAGCTCCAGCCGTTGCGCTTGCTGGCGGACCCCAGCCAAGTCGGCCCGGACCTGATCGATCAGCGTGTTGGCATCGATGATGTTCAACCGACGCGGCGTGGCCTGAGCGGTGTCGTGGCGGAAACCGTTGAGTTCGAACACGTCTTGCGCACTAGCGTGAACCGTGACGATATCGCCGACACGTAGCGGGAGCGTAGACAGGTCGAGCGTGGCCTCGGCAGCGAGTTGCTCGGAGCGGGCGACTTCTTCGGCCAACGGCAGACGCTTCTTGGGTTGGTTGGGATCGACCGCGTCTTCGACCTCGACCCGGTCGGGGTGCTCGGCGTGCATCGTCAACGCGCGGATCCCCACGTCGTCGCTGGCCTGGGCCGAGACGGGCAGCATGGCGGTGGCCAAAACCGACGCGTCGGCCGAGGGCTCGAGGATGGTGACCGCGGGTTGGCGGTCTTCGAGCGCTTCGAAGCGAACGAGCCGTTCGGAGGCTTGGGTGAGGCCGTGGGCGTCGGTGAGATTTATGGCGGTCTGGGTGGTTTCGTTGAGCGTAAAACTGAGGACCACGCTGCGCGGATCGGGCTGCTCCACGACCAGATCGGGGAACGACACCAGCCCCGGCACCAGGGCTTCGGGCTCGATGGACTCTGCGGGCAAGGGTTTATTCAAACCCAGTGTCAGCTGCACCTGGGCGCCGGCCAACATCGTCACACTGGCGATGCGCTGCGACTGCTCGTGCAGCGCCACGGACTGCGGCGCGGCCAAGCCCGCGGCGTAGGCGGGTGGCTCGACCTCTGCCACCACGGAATGCAACGCCGGCCGAGCAACAAGGGTCACCACCTGCGGCTCGGTCAGGTCGTCGCCCGCTTCGAACCAGGCCCGCACTTTCGCCGACGCCGCGTCACCCGAAGAGACCTGACGGGCCAAGTCGGCAGGAGCACGCCACTGCAGCTTGAACTCGCCAGGGGTTTCGCCGTCGGTTTCTTCCGCGATTGTCGCGGCGAGTTGCTCGGTCATGAGCAAACGCTGCGGCGGCAGTGCGCCGGTGGGTTGGCCTTGGACATCCACCGACTGCAGATTCAGCCACACGCGCATCCCCGGGCGGAAGCCCCGGCCAACACTGGCGGAAAACTCTACGGGGCTGTCGATCGCCACCGCGGGCGGCAGGTCACCGCTGTTGATCTGGGTGCGCTTGGGCCAGGCGGTATCGCTCCAAGGCATCAGCCAGCGCGACGCGGCGATCGCGCTGTGCGTCGGCGCCGCAGCCGCAACGAGTCCAAACACCGCGACTGCTCCCACCAGCCACATCGCGCGTTTGCGCGTCGGCTCGAGGTTGACGATCTGACCCACCCGGACCCCGGCGAGTTCTTGCTCGGCTTTGGCCACGGTCGCCTGCGCCATCGCCGCGGTCGTGGCGGGAGAAGCGTAACGCTCGGGAGCCAGCCCAAACTCCAACGAACTGGTCAGCAAACCCGAGAGGTGCGGAAGCATGGCTTCAACACGAAGCGCCAGCGCACTCAGGCTCGGCCCAAAACGCCACGCCGCCGTCAGCTTCCGAATCAGCCAACTTACGCCCAGCCCCAATAGCACCAGCGCGATCACGCCGCGCAGCCAACCCGGCAGCCGCAGACCAAAGTCCACCATACCCAACACCATCAGCACGAGCAGCACGACCGCCACCGCTTGCGCCAGCCGCTGAAACACCAGCAACACCCGGCCCCGCCGGCGCACCTGTTCGAGTTGTCGGGCGATGTCTTGCATGGGAGTTAGGGGCTTGGGTTCATGTCCTGTTGTTTTTTGATGGGTTCGGGATGATTGATGTTGCGGGTGTTTTTCATACTTCGATGTCGGAGCCTAAGTCCCTAAGCCCCAACACCCAAGCCCCCACTACACCAACCGCACCAGCTTCCGGCCGATCCATTCTAGGGTGATCAGCAGCACCACCAAGACCAAAGCCAACGCCGAGTTCCAGATCGGCTCGGCCACATCATTCGCCGTCTTTCGTGCCAAATTCCGCACCACGCCCGGCTCGGCGAGTTGTCCCAGATCATTCAGAGGCACCACACGCCCGCCTGTGGACTCGGCCAGACGCACCAACCGCGGCACATCTGCCTCGGCGCGACGCATCTCGTCGTCCGACGCAATCACATCCAACGGCACCCGCAGGTCCAAACCCGCCAACGCCGGGTCGGTTGGTACCAGTTCCAACGCACCCGGCAAATTCGCAAGCCACGGCGCGGTGTAGCGGCGGCGGGTTTCGTCCAGCGACGAGGTGGTCGACGCGGTTGGCCGCAGCTCGAACTCGGCCAAGTCACGCTCGAGCGCATCGTCCGCCCGACGCACCGCGACCTTCACGCTCGGCAGATCACGAGCAAGCAGCGCGGCATCTTCGATATCCAGATCCACGACCACGGTGCCGCCGACGGGTGTGCTGCGGGTGGAGACCGCCAAACGCACCGGCTGGTCGGTCCGCGTCGCGGCGTCTCGGCCGAGCATGCGCACCAGCTGCACCCAGAACTGCTCGAAGTAGACCTCGCCCCGGGCGTATCGCCAACGCCAGGTTTCGTCCGTCGCCACGTAAAGCGATTGGCCCGAGCCGAAACGCAGGCGGGTAACCAGCGGATGATCGTCCGGCTCGGCCGAACCACTGGGCATGGCGTTCGCCAGCACCTCCGCCGACGGCTTGAGCTCGCCCAAATCCTGCACCCAACGCAACCCTGGCAAGTCTTCCGGCCAACCGGGTTGGACATCTTCCCCAGCATCCACCGAACGCAGCTGCAACACGCTAAGCGTGTCGGCCAAGGGCGTTGGCACAACGGCCGCCCGCGCCCAGGGCAGCAGCGATACCGCTTCGGGGTCACGCATCGGAAGCAAATCCGACAGCATCGTCGCCGAGTAGGTCGACGGCATGCTGCCCGGGCCCGCGACCCACAACACACCCGCGCCCCGCTGCGACACCAGGTCGTGCAACTGCTTACGTTGCTCGGCACTCATCGCCTCGGCCGGGACGTCGCCGATGATCACCGCGTCGTAACGCTGCCACTCTTCGTCGGTGTTCGGCAGGCGGGTGATGGGCGTGTCGCCCTCTTGAGCAAATGCGCGGTCGGCGCTGAGCAGCATGATGCTCGAGTCGATCGACTGCTCGCGGATGAGCATGTTCTTGAGGTAGCGGTACTCCCACCGCGGGTAGCCCTCGATGTAGAGCACGCGGATCGGTCGATCGATCATGCTCACCGCGAACGACTCGGCGTTGTTGGCCAAGTTCAGCTCGCCATCCACATCAGCATCGTCGGGCTTGTACACCACCTCGACGCCCCACGGCATCTCGCCGGTCTGACTCGATTGTCCTTCGAGCCGTAGCGGCTGGGCGAGCCCACCCTCTTCGAGCGTCTTCTCATCAAGGATGTCCTGCGTTTCGGTGTCGATCAGACGCACCGTGATCCGCGACGGATCGATCGGCTCGTCCCCGGGGCGGAGGCTGGGCTGATCGACCACGACCGTCACCGGCACCGTGTCGTTGATGAACGCAGTGGTCGGCGCATCGACCCGCGATAAGGCCAGGTCCAACGGCAGCCGCTCAGCGCCCAACGGCACGCTGTACACCCGCACCGATTGTTGTTCGAGCTTAGCGAGCAGATCGCTTCCGGTGGCTTCGGGGCTCCGGCCGTCGCTCATGAGCACGATGCCGCTGATCGGCCGACCGGCGCCGCGGCGCATCGCGGCTTCGAGTGCGGTGCGGAGTGCCGTGGTCTGATCGCCGGGCTCGCCCAACGCATCAAGCCCCGCGTCGCCCACCGGTGACTCCAATTCAAACGCCTGCTCTCCGAAGCCCATCCACGCCACCTGTCGGCCGCGCCCGAGCTGCTCTTCCCCAAACACTTGGCCTTGGTCGGTCAGCGCATCACGCAACGCCTGCTCACGACTCACCAACGCATCCGCACCATCCGAGGTGTCCGCCACCGTCATCGATGCGCTGCGGTCCACAAGCACCAGCAGCACATCTTCTTCCACCGTTTCGTCGGTCCGCACCACTTCCGGACCGGCGAGCAAGACCGCGATCAACACCAACAGCAATCCACGCAGTCCGGCCAACAACGCCCGCGCCCACACCGGCCCGAGCAATCGGCGGTAGGTCCACCACGCCGCGAGCAGCGACCCGATCACGATCAGCACCCAGGCCCAGGCTGGCAATGGGAAGCGCCAACCGATCGCGGTGGCCTCGGCGAAGCTCACCTCTTCCAGGCCGAGCCACGAGTCCAGGCCGGTGTTGGCCCAAGCCGTGTTCGGCTGCATCGCCAACGTCCAGGCCCCGGCCAACCACACCGCGGCTTTGCCGAACGGCCGCCACTTCTTCTTGCTGTTCGCGGGGCGATCGCTGGCTCGCCGATCCATTGAGACCTGTCCCGCGCGTCCGCGGCGCGGCGACTCGGCGTGGCTGAACCAACGGGCCAGCAACATCTCGAGGATCACCAGCGCCAGCAAGACCCACAGCAACGCCCACCCCAGGTTGGTGCGTTTCTCGGCCGTCACCAGTACCGAGGCCGGGTCGTCCGCGTCGAGGTAGTCCCATGCGCCAAAGCCGTCGAGCCAGATCGCGAGCTGCGACTCGTTGACCGCCCGCACGTCACCCGCGTCGGACGGGACGTTGACCGCGATGCGTTCGCCGGAGGTGATGGATTGGCCATCGGCACTCGGCCCGTACACGCCGGGCTCGCTGATGGAGTTCCACGGCTGGTCATCAAAACGTTGCACGAGCGCTTCGCCGTCGACTTGCTTGAGACGGGTCACCGCCGACCACGTTGTGCCGAGCGTCGGTGATTCGCCCGCCAGCGATTCGTCATTCGCCGAGACATCGCCGAGCACCCCACGCAACGCGTCGTGCAGCAACGCGGGGAACACCGGCTTGGTCGGCAGGTTGGTCCAGCTGGCGTCCACCGCCACGCTGGCCAGCAGCAACCGTCCT
The DNA here is from genome assembly GCA_039194345.1 of Planctomycetota bacterium. Classification (GTDB taxonomy): domain Bacteria; phylum Planctomycetota; class Phycisphaerae; order Phycisphaerales; family Phycisphaeraceae; genus Algisphaera. The sequence goes on along the minus strand of JBCCWB010000011.1, from coordinate 11,726 downwards.
TCGCCCACGGCCGCGGAGGCTAAAAACACGGCGTCTTGGCTAGCCGAAGCGTCGCCTTCTTCCGATACCGGGTCAGATTGAAGCGCACCCGCCAACGTGATCCAGCCTTCGCCGGGCTCGGTCGTGGTCATCGCCAAGGTGCGGTCGATACGCACCGGCCCGAGCAGGTCCGACCAGTCGGCCGAGAGCAGCAACAACTCCGAGGGCGGACGTGCATCGCTGTCTAACCGCATCGCCTGGCCCGGGGCGGCAACGCGGATCGGCGCCGCCTCGTCGAGCTGCCAATCCACTTCCATCGCGGTGCGCATCAGGCTGAACCAGTCCTGCGCCGCGGACTGGGCACTCGCCGGGGGGAAGACCCACACCAAGCCGCCGGCTTCGGCGAACTCGGCCAAGGCGTTCCATCCCGCATTGCCCAACGCATCGGGCCGCAGCACGAGCACCGCGTCAAGCGGATCGAGTCGGTCGGCATCCATCGTGGCGGGCAGCAAGCTTTCGGTCACCACCGCAAAACGTTGGCCGGTCTGTTCCGGGCTCAGCGCGGCCCGCACGAACGACGCGGGGTTCAGTCCCGTGTTGCCCAAGCCCGTCGCGCCGTCATCGACGACCCCGACGCTGAGTTGTGAGCGTACTTCCACGACCGCGAATCGGCGATCGTCTTCGAGAATCGCGTCTGCTGCCCCGGCTTCACCGGCCAATACCGCGGTGACGGTCCACATCCCACTTTGGCCGGTGTTGAATGCCGGGGTGTCTTCGCCTTCGGACGACATAAGCGGAACATCCACGCTCAATGTGGCCGTGGACTGACCGGACGACCAGTTCACGGACCGCGTCACCGCAGGCAGTGTGTTTCCATCGGGCGCAGTGAGAAACAACTCGACCTCGCCCGCCGCGGCGGAAGCGCTGCCGTCAAACCGGCGGACCACCACCTCGACCGACACACTCGGTGCGGGGCCTTGTTCGTCCGGCGACAACAACGGCCCTTGCTGCCCGGTCAGCAACAGCGAACGGCGGGGACGCAGGGTTTGGATCTGCAGGTTGCCCGAGCCTACGTCCGGCCGAGTCACGACGACAGATGCCGTCTCACCAAGCGTCGCCAATTCTGCGGGCAGAGTCTGCTCGAGATACTCCGCTCCCCGCGCGAAGTCGCTGAGCAGCGCCACCACCGGCGGCTGACGCGTGCTGGTGGTTTCCGCGTCGATCGCCGCGGCGACTTGCGGCAACAGGTCGGTCATGGTCGATCGGCCGTAGGCGGGTTCGAGTTTTTCGAGCGTGTTGCGCACCTTGCCGTGGTCCAGCGTCGGCGACGATGTTGCGGGATGGGGCTCGTCCGGGGACGACGTCACCCAGAGCTGCACGGTGTCGTTGCGCGAGATGCCATCGAGCAGGTCCAAAGCGGTGGTCTTGAGTTGATCAAAACGCATGCCTTCGCCGACAATGGCACGGGTGCTCAGTCCATCTTCGAGCACAAGGTGTACCGTACGCCCGCTACCCAACCCGGTGGTCGATCCGCCCCACACCCCCGACAGCAACGGCCCGGCCAACGCCAAACCCGCAATCAACATGATCGCGCAGCGGGTGAGCAGCAGCAGCCACTTCTCCATCCGCAGTTTGCGCTTCTGTTTCTTGAACGCCAGCCGGAGGAACCGCATCGCCCCCCATTCCTCACGCGTCCGCCGGGTACGTGAGAGCAGGTGGATGATCACCGGGATCGCCACACACGCCGCGCCCGCCACCGCGAGCGCGGGGGCGGTGAAGAGGCCGGCGAGTTGGGCGAGGGTATTGAGCATGAATTAAGGTTGATAAACACCAAGACGCGGAGACGCCAAGACGCCAAGGAAAACCTCAAGGCATGGTGCTGAAAGGGCATGAGACTCGACTTGGCTTCGCGTCGAAAAATCGAAAAACGACTTGGTTTTAAATTCTTCTTGGCGTCTTGGCGTCTCCGCGTCTTGGCGTAATTTCATAAGCCTTATCCCTTCCCAATTAATGCCGACCGCCGCGCCAGGAAATGGCTGAGCGGTGGGCCGAGGGCTTCGTCGGTTTTAAGGAGCAGGTAGTCGTAGTCGAACTTACGGGCGACGCGTTCGATGCCCAGCAGGTGGTTCTGCACGACGTCGAGGTAGGCATTGCGCAGGGCAGCGGGATCAAGCGGAAGTTTGCCTTCGCCTTCGAGGCCGATGAACTCGCTGGCGTCGCGGAAGTCGAAGCTCAGCTCAGCCGGGTCCATGACCTGGAGGATGATCACGTCGTGGTGGCGGTGGTGCAGGCGGGCTAGGCCCTTTTCCAGGTGCTCTGGATCGTCGAACAGGTCGCTGATGAGCACAACCAGCGATCGACGAGTCAGACGGGCGACGGTGCGATCGACAATCTGCTCGAGATCGGTGTGCGTATGGGTGTTGTCGATCGGCACCGGCTCTTCGTTGTCTTCCTTCACAAGCTCGGCCCGATGCAGAAGTTGAGCGATCGTCTTCCAGTGGTTTTGGGCGTTGCTGAGGCGTGAGCCGTTGACGACGTCGTCGGCGAAGAGCGTCAGGCCGACGCGGTCTTGCTGGCGCAGCGCGATGTTCGCCATGGCAGCAGCAACACAAGCGGCGTGGTTCCATTTGGTCCAATTGTTGGTCCAACCCGATTGCTGCTTGGTGAGCGAGGTGTAGCCCATCGAGCCCGAGCAATCGAGCAGGAGCACGAGGTCGAGGTTGGTTTCCTGCTGGTACTGCTTGAGGTAGAGCTTGTCGGTCTTGCCGTAGATCTTCCAGTCGAGGAAACGCGTGTCGTCGCCGGGCGTGTACTGGCGGTGCTGGGCGAACTCGACCGAGATGCCCTGTTGCGGCGAGCGGTGTTGACCGCTCATTAACCCCTCGACGATGATCCGCGCCTGCAGATCGATCGTCTTGATCGCCGCGAGCGTTTGCGGGTCGAGGAAGTTGGGCGTGGTTTCGGGCGACATCGATTACTTCAACACGGCGGCGGCTTGGGGGTCGGCGTCATTGGTGACTTGGATGTGGTCCAACAAACGATCGATCAAGTCATCGGCGGTGACGCCATCCGCTTCGGCATTGAAGTTGGTGAGGATGCGGTGACGCAGCACGGGCCGTGCGACCGACTTCACATCATCGGGGTGCACGTGCGTTCGGCCGCCGAGCACTGCCTTGGCTTTCGCCGCGAGGATGAGGTATTGGCTCGCCCGCGGGCCCGCGCCCCAGCGCAGGTAGTTCTGCATGAAGTCGGGGCGTTCATCGGTGGCGTTCTTGTCGGGGCGACGGGTCGCACGCACCAGACGCAATGCGTATTCGATCACGTGGTCGGCTACGGGCACATCGCGCACCATCTCCTGGATCGCGGTGACCTTCTCCGCCGTCAGCACCGGCTGCACATCGGGCTTGTCGCGACAGGTCGTTCGGCGGATCACTTCGAGCTCTTCGGCCTGGGTCGGGTAGCCCACGCGGATCATGAACATGAACCGGTCGAGCTGGGCTTCGGGCAGCGGGTAGGTGCCTTCCTGTTCAATCGGGTTTTGCGTGGCGAGGACGAAGAACGGGTCGGGCAGCGGGTGGCGGATGCCGCCAGCGGTGACGTGGTGTTCTTGCATCGCTTCGAGCAGCGCGGCCTGGGTCTTGGGCGGGGTCCGGTTGATCTCGTCGGCGAGGATGAGGTTGGCGAAGACCGGGCCTTTGACGAAGCGCATCTCGCGGTGGCCGGTGGTGCGGTTTTCTTCGATGACCTCGGTGCCGGTGATGTCCGAAGGCATCAGGTCGGGCGTGAACTGGATGCGGTTGAACTCGAGGCTGAGCGACTTGGCGATGGTCGAGACGAGCAGCGTCTTGGCTAGGCCCGGCACGCCGACGAGCAGCGCGTGCCCGCGGGTGAAGAGCGCGAGGAAGACTTGCTCGACGACGTCTTGCTGGCCGACGATCGCTTTGCCGATTTGTTCGGACAGCGCATCGGACGCTTGACGGATATCGGCGATCAGCGTTTCGGGATCGGATGAGGCGTTCGGTTGTTCATCGGACATCAAAAAGGCTCCGGTGTGTCCCGTGGGATGAGCGTGTCTCGCGGAGAATCGGAGACCGAGTGAAGGGACAGTGCAGTATAGCTGGCGGGTCGGTGGGCTATCATCGCTTCATGCCGGAATTGCCTGAAGTCGAGACGGTGCGTCGCACCCTGGAAGCCGCGGTGCGGGGGAAGCACATTGCATCGGTACGCTTGTATCGCGCGGATGTGGTGCGGGGTTCGGATACGTTGCTGGCGGGAGAGCGGATCGATCGGGTTGAGCGAAAAGGGAAGCAGCTGGCTTTGATCAGCGAGGGTGGACGGCAAAGCGGCGCGGCGTGTCGGTGCGTCTGCGTCCACCTGGGGATGAGCGGGTCGTTGCGTGTGGTGCATCGGTCTGATTCAGACGCAACAAGCGACAAACATGTTCACGTGGTCTGGGAACTGCCCGATGGCATGCAAGTCCTCTTCCGCGATCCAAGACGGTTCGGCGGAGTGTGGGGCTTCGCAGATGAAGCAGAGCTGCTGGAGACGCGTTGGAAGAAGCTGGGCCCTGATGCCCTGTTGATCACGCCCAAACAGCTTCACACGGGCCTCAGCCGGACGAAGCGGGCTTTGAAGGCCGCCCTGCTCGATCAACACCTGGTGGCGGGCCTAGGCAACATCTATGTGGACGAGCTCTTGTATGCCACCAAACTCCATCCGCTCAAGCCGGCGAGTGAGGTAGCGCGGCCTGAAAGCCAACGATTGGTGCGGACCACCCGGCGGATCCTAAGCCGGGCGATCAAGGCGGGTGGGTCCACGCTGCGGGATTACGTCGATGCACAAGGCCAGTCCGGCGGTTTCCAGACCCAGCACAAGGTGTATAGCCGAGGCGGTGAGCCGTGCCCAAGCTGCGGTAAGCCCTTGGACACCATGGTGGTGGCGGGTCGAACGACCACGGCTTGTGATCGATGTCAGTTGGGAGCGATTCTTTCTGGAGAGAGATAGATAATTTTCTCTCTTCCACCGTAGTAAGCTGCGCCGTAATGTGGAGACTGTTGTCGTCTATACCAAAAGATGCTTCAGATAAATGACTTACGATCAAATTTATCCGGTGGGAAAGCTGTCAATAGATCGAGTAATCGCGCCGGTTGGGCGTGTCGAGCTGATGTTTGGAGCGTGATCCGAGGTTGTAAGGCGATGGAGCTGTTGTCTGAACGCTCTGGCGCGGGCGCAAGTCGGCGCGACGCGCCTGATTATCCACACCTTGTGCACGACTCTGTGGACACCCCCACTCGAGTGGCTGAAGTTGCGTGGGAGGCATGAGATAACCCCACGGGGGGATCGCCGTGGGCTTGGGTGTGTTGAGCTGAGGACGTAAAGATCAGGCGATCACGCCGGTGGCGCGGTCGATCTCTTCCAGGAGCTGCTTAATCTGGGCGGGGAAGCCGGCCTCATTTTGGAGGCGGTTTTCGACTACGTCGACCGAGTGCATAACCGTGGTGTGGTCACGGCCGCCGAAGAAGCCGCCGATCTCTTCGAGGCTGAAGCGGGTGCGTTCGCGGGCCAAGTACATGCAGATCTGACGCGGCTCAACGATGGATTTGAATCGTCGACGGGACTGCAGGTCGGACAGTTTCACGTTGTAGTAACGCGTGACCGCATCGACGATGTGCTGCAACGTGGTTTGGTTGGCCTGGGGGGCGACCGCGGGTTCGCCGAGGGCTTGGCGGGCCATGGCCAGATCGACCGGCCGTTTTTCGATCATTTGCTGGGCCTGCAGGGCCTTGATCGCGCCTTCGAGCTCACGGGCGTTGGACTCGCGACGTTGAGCAACCAGCTCGACCACCGAATCGGGCAGTTCGAAGCCGCGCATCTTGGCTTTGGCTTTCACGATGGCGACGCGGGTCTCGAAGCTCGGCTTGCTGACCGTGGCGACCAAGCCCCACTGGAACCGCGAGACCAGGCGGTCTTCGAGGTGCGGAATCTCGTGGGGCGGCGCGTCCGACGACAAAACGATCTGCCGGTTGGACTGGTAGAGCTCGTTGAACGTGTGGAAGAACTCTTCTTGCGAGCGTTCACGGTTGGCCAGGAAATGGATGTCGTCGATAACTAGCAGGTCTACGTGGCGGTAGTGGTGGCGGAACTCATCCATCTTGCCCGCTTGGACGCAGGCGATGAACTGGTTCATGAACGCATCGCAGGACACGTAAAGGATTTGCGTGTGTGGTCTTTGGGTCAGAATCGACTGACAGACGGCTTGGAGCAGGTGCGTTTTGCCCAGGCCGACGCCGCCGTGGATGAACAGCGGGTTGTAGGCGGTGCCGGGCTGGTTGGCGACCGCCACCGCCGCGGCGTAGGCGAGTTGGTTGTTTGGGCCGCTGATGAAGTGGTCGAACGAGTTGTCGGGGCTGAGCACCATCGACTCGTTGTCGAAGTCGAAGCCGTTGGTGGATGATCCTGTGCTTTGCGACCGCGCGGCGCTGTTTAGCTGGATCGGCTCAGGCTTCAAAGCAGCAGAGCCAAACGATTCGGGTGCCGTGTTGTTCGGTGGCGTCGGCGGAAGGTTGGCTTCTAGGTCGGCGAGCTCGGGTTCGACCAGCTGGGCTTGTCCGTTGGAGGGCGTCACCTCGGTCGACGTACTGCTTTCCTCGGCTGCGACGGGTTCACTGACAAAGCGCGCAGCAACCAACTGCCCGGTGACCGCTTGAGCCGCTTCGGTGAAGGGTTCGAGGCATCGTTTTTGGAGATAGTTTTGTTGGACGGGGGTTGCCGTGTGGATCTCGAGCAGGCCGTTGTTGAGCTGCCCGGGTGCGAGATCGTCGTAGAACCACTGGCGGCAGATCGGGGCGTGGCGCTCTTTGAGCACCTCTAACACCTTCTGCCATTGGGTCGTATCGAATTGGGGCATGGCGTGACAGTCGTCCGTGCGCTCTACGGGGACGCGGATCGTAGTCCGGTGTGCCCGGGAGGCAAGAGGGTTTGAGTTTGGGGTACAACACAACGTGGTGTGATCATGTGCGGTACACGGAGCCCACCAAGACGACCGTGACCCTGTTTCGATGCACTTCACACCCGCGCTCTTTCGAACGCGACGGAGAAAACTACCGCGCGATGATGCGCGGTGTCAATCCGTTATGTTCCGTATCCTCGTTAGCGTTGCGCCACGCGTGTTTCGCGCACGATCGATCGAGCGCCGCCGCGCGCCGCGCGCGATTTGTTGCTCGTGAAAACGCGTTGAAGCGCGCTTGGTTCTGAGTGGTTAACCGGCCGAATCTCTTGGGTGGGAAGCGAGATTGCGGTATGGTAGAGGTTGGTTGTGTGGGCAATCGCAACAAACGATGGGGCAAGGCATGAAGTCAGGGTGTTGGGCGATCCGCGTGGTTTTACCCTTAGAAGATGGGGTAAAACCGTGGGTGCGCGCGCTCAAAGAGCCGATGTTGACCTTGGGGCGTTCATCTAAGAACCAGTTGCAGCTCGATGACCCAGGTGTGTCGCGTCGCCATGCAACGTTGACCGCGGAGCCGGATATTACTTCGCCCGATGCGTGGCGACTCAACGATTTGGAGAGTCGCAACGGCACGCGTGTTAACGGCGAAACGGTGTCCGAAGTCTTATTGCGCAACGGCGACACGCTTGAGGTCGGACCTTATATCTTGACGTTGGGGGTGTTAAACGAATCGGGGGATTGGTCTTCTGCACCTTCGACCGAATCGACGCCGTCGGCTTGGGGTGATCAGCCGGTCACGGTCGTTGACGATCACACCGCTAACCTGAGTCGCTTGGCCAACGTGGGTCGGCCGAAGGTCGATGCACAACAGCTGCGTTCGGTTCAATCATTGGGTGGTGATCTCTTGTCGCTGGAGTCGTACGATGCGAGACTGCGACGCTTGTGCGAGTTCATCATCGAGCCGGTGATGCAGGGCCAGCACGCCGCAGTCTTGCGCATCCCTTCGACGGCTCGCACAAATGGCTGGACCAAGCCTCACATGTTGGTCGACCCCGTATCTTGTGGTGAGACCGATCAAGACTTCTATATATCGAGAAGCTTGCTCGATGCAGTGCGAGACTCTGGCGAAGCGGTGATGGCGACGCGGAGTGGTTTGGAGGTCGACGGGAACGTGGATGCTGATGCGCCGGTGGTCGAGTTATCCATTGCTCCGGAGACGCAGCAGGCCTCGGTCATCGGCTGCCCACTGCCGACAGCCCCCGACTCGGCATCCGCTTGGGGGAGCCCCGCGATCGGCAATAGCGACACCATGGGGCCGGCGGAAAGGGCTGCCGGGGAGATCGATGTGCTTTATGCCCTGCTCCCGGACCGCTGCGGCACGGGGGAATGGCTCGCCCTGACCGCGCTGGCGGTAGAGCAGTACGACTTGGTCGAGCGGGCCTGGCGGGCCCGCGCCGCGGCCGAGGAGCAGGCTCGCACCCAGGCGATGCTCAGCAAAGCGCGAAAAGTGCAATTGGCCCTGGTTCCCGAAGCCCCGACGGTTCCGGGGTTGGAGCTTTCGCTGCATTTTGAGCCCTGCTACAGCGTGGGCGGGGACTATTTGGATGTGGTGACACTGCCCGATGGCCGATCGCTGCTGCTGGTCATGGATGTCTGTGGGAAGGGTATGGCCGCAGCGCTCATCAGCTCCAGCCTGCACACCTTCATCCACGCCCGGGTCCACACCGCCTCCAGCGTGGCGGAACTGATCAACGCGCTGAACCTGTATCTCTGTGAAACTACAGACGATGCGTCGTTTGTCACCGGCATCGCGGTCGCGGTCGATCCCGCCACCGGCCAGGCCGAGTGCGTCAACGCCGGCCACCCCCCCGCCATCCTCGCCCACCCCGACGCCAAGCCGGCCTACTCCAACCACAGCCACAACGTCCCGCTGGGGCTCTTGCCCGAGCCCTTGGAGGCGGACACCTTCGAGGTCACCCCGGGTGCCGTGATGGCTCTCTACAGCGACGGCCTCACCGAAATCGTGGCGGACGACGGCCAATGGATCGGCCACGAAGGACTGGCCGACCAACTTAGCGAAGCAACGCGTGACTCCTCGGGCTCCGAGCTTTCTGCCGTACGAGACACCCTCAACCAGCGCCTCGCCGCCATCCAGGCCGGCTCGCCCCCCGACGACGACATGACTTTTTTACTCGCCCGCCGCGCATGATCCGGGTGTCTGTGACGAAACCTATTTGAGACTCACGAGCCGTACCGTCCAGCAATAATGTATTCACTCCTTCCCGGAGTATCCGCCATGACCCGAAATCACCCCAACTCTTATCTCCGATCTGGTTTTACCCTCATCGAACTCTTGGTCGTGATCAGCATCATTGCGATTCTCATTGGCATCTTGCTACCAGCCTTGGGTAACGCCCGGCGGTCCGCCCGCGATCTGGTGTGTGGAAATAACGTCAAGTCAATCATGTTGGCGATCAACGTCTACGCGACAGACCACAACGAGATGCCGCGTGGCTTAACCGACCCCACTGCTTTTCCCACTTCAAGGCCAGCAACTGATTATGGGTTGGCTCAAGACCCATACGCTTTGATCGGCGCTAACAACGACATCGGTATTGCACTCTATCGATTGCTTCGCGAGGACTATGTCACCACGCCGGAAGTTTTTGTGACCCCGGCATTGGAGAACCACACGCCGGACGAGTTTGTGAATACCGGTGACAAAAAAGGACAGATCACATTTAGCCAGGTGTCCACTAACTTCGATGATCCACAGAACCTCAGCTACGGCATGCACAACGTGTACTACGGCACCGACGGTTTTTCGGGAGTGGGAACGTATCGATTGACCCCCAGTCAAATCGAATTTGGTTCGGATTTCGCCATGGTGGCCGATCGTGGCCCTGCTTGCTGCGGCAGCGCGGACAACGACATCGCTGTGGCTGGCAACAGTGAAGCAGGGCGAAGTAACATTCACCTTGATGGTGATACCGAGCGGGGGCAACACGTGGGTTTTGCCGATGGCCACGTGGTGTTTTCGGAGGAGTATGAGGTTGGACCGATTCGCGCCTCGGGGCGGCGCGACAATATCTTCTTCGCTGATGATTTGTTTACCGGCGTGCCGGGCGAACGAAAAGATGTAGCGATTGTTCAGTTCTTGTCGGCGAACCGCTGATTGAGTAACTCAGAAACAGAGTCATCGCGGCGTCGTTTCGGCCATCTTTGATCGGACTTCGTACCGCAGGGACAAGGGCTCGAGGCCACGTACTACGGTGATCTTGGATCCAATTACGCCGCTTGACGCAATCAGTTCAACAGAGGAGTCTGTGCTTTGGACCGAGTAGTTCCCTTCGGCTAGTACCGATGTCGCGGGGGGCGTAACGAAGATTTGTGGCACGTCCGGATCGTCCAAGTTGGTCAGTACCAGTGGGATACCGGCGGGGTCGGTTTCAAAGGTTACAGTTCGGAACTTAGGCAACAAAACAACCACATCCTGTACCTCTTCCCTCGAACGGCCCCATGCCACGGTGACATCCCAACTTTTTTCCGCATATGGGAGGTCTTCATGGACGATCTTGATGTTGTGTGTCCCACGTGGGAGTTCAACCACACAAGGGGTTAAGCCACATTTGCGTTGAGGTATCCCGTTGAGAACCACCAAAGCCCCTGAAGGGTTGGTGTCGATCCGCCGGAGTTCTTTCTTGTTGTATTGCACCCAGGTGGAAGCACCCGCCGAGATTGCTGCGATCGAGACGACTGCTGCCGTCGCGATGACGGGCTTGCGGTACTTCACGAGCCTTCGACGTACGAGGTAACTGACAGACGCGGGTCGCGCGTTGAGAGGGTTGTTGTTGAGATAATTGTCCAGATCTAGCGCCAGCGCTCCGGCGTTATCGTAGCGGCGATCGGGCTCTTTTTCGAGCGCTTTGAGCAGTAGCGTTTCGAGCTCGCGGTCGATGAGCTTAGACGCGTCTTGACTTGCCGCCCGGGGGCGGACGACTTCGTCTTCGGTGATGTGACGCAAGAGGTCGGTGAACGAAACGTTCGTGTCGTGGGGGTACTTGCCGGTGAGCAGACGGTAGAGGATGACGCCCAGGGCGTAGACATCGGTGCGGGTGTCGATGTCGTTGGTTTTGCCAGCGGCTTGTTCGGGGGACATGTACGCGGGGGTGCCGGCGACTTGGCCGACGTGGCTGAGCGTGACTTGGCCGTCTTCGGGCGTGGTGGTTTTGGCCAGGCCGAAGTCGACGATCTTGGGCGTGGGGTGGGTGCCGGCGGCGCTGCTGGAGGATTGGGAAGCGCTCGCGTCGGTTTTGCTGACGGGTGGCCGATCGGTGTCGCCGGGGACGACGAGGATGTTGGAGGGTTTGAGGTCTCGGTGGATGACGCCGCGCTGGTGGGCGTGTTGGACGCCGAGGCAGACGTCGCGTATCAGGCGGAGGATGGCTTTGGGTTTGAGCCCTAGGCTGCGGACGTGGGTTTCGAGGTCTTGGCCGGGCACGAGCTCCATGGCGTAGTAGATGACGCCGGGCGTGGCGGTCGAGGTGGCCGAGCTGGAGTCGTAGACCCGGGCGATGAAGGGGTGTTCGAGGCGGGCGGCGAGCTCGACTTCGCGCTGGAAGCGCAGCTTGGCCTTGTCGCTGCCGAAGGCGGCGGGCGAGAGGAGCTTGAGCGCGACCTCGCGGCGGGTGGCGAGTTGCACAGCCTTCCACACCACGCCCATGCCGCCCTCGCCGAGCTTGGACAGCAGGTGGTAGCCGGGCACGGCCGGGGCGTCCACGGGTGGTGCGGGCAGCGGCGG
>JBCCWB010000010.1:0-31851 GCA_039194345.1 Planctomycetota bacterium | reverse complement strand
GTTGCAACTGCGTGCTTTTCGCCCTCGGTGAAGGAGCTGCCCCGCCCCGGCATCCGCCGTGGTCAGTTTGAGCTCCTGGAGAACTCGGTGAGGCCCAGTTGTCATGGCAAGACAGTTTCGTTATCGAAGCAAACGACCCGAGCTGACGCCCAAGCCTCCAACTTCTTCCGACTTATCCCGCCGCAGCAGCGAGCTTGGCTTTACCTTTGTAAAGCCGCTTGGCCTCCCGAATGAAGATCAAACCCTGCTTCGGACCCGGGACCGGACCCTTCACCAGCAGGAGATTCTTTTCCTTATCAACGCCGACCACTTTCAACGAGCGGACGGTGACTTGCTCAGCACCCATGTGGCCCGCCATGCGGATGCCCTTCTTGGGCTTACCGGTACCGAGGTTCGACGAACGTCCGCCGATCGAACCGGGCGAGCGGTGCTTACGCTCAACGCCGTGGCTGGCTTCCTGACCGGCGAAGCCGTGACGCTTCATGCCGCCCTGAAAACCCTTGCCCTTGCTGGTGCCGGTGACGTCGACGAACACGGTCGACTCAAACGACTCCACGTTGATTTCCTGACCGGCTTCGTACTCAGCGACCTCGGCTTCATCCAAGCGGACTTCCTTGTGGAAACGCTTGGGAGCCAGACCGGCCTTGGCGTCATGGCCAATCACCTGAAAGGTCGAGTTACGAGCCTTGACGTCTTCGAAAGCCATTTGGATGGCGTCGTAGCCGTCGGTTTCTTGCGTCTTGACTTGGCTTACGAAACACGGGCCTGCTTCGATGACAGTAACGGGCACGTTGGCACCTTCGTCGTCGTAGAGGCGAGTCATTCCGATTTTGCGGCCGAGGATTGCTTTCGGCATGGTTCCGATCTCCGGGGAGGGCTTTTCAGCCGGTCTTGCTTTCGAGCAGAGGACCGAGTCCCTGTTTGAGCAAATTGAGTTCTAAAACAATTCGTTACTTCAACTACGCCTTGATCTTGACGAACACACCGGCGGGGACCACCAAGCGGTTCAAAGCTTCGACCGTACGGGCGTTGGGCTCTTTGATGTCGATGATCCGCTTGTGAGTGCGGATCTCGAACTGCTCACGCGACTTCTTGTCGATGTGCGGCGAGCGGAGCACGGTGTAGCGCTCAATGCGGGTGGGCAGCGGCACGGGACCAGCGACCTTGGCGTTGGTACGCTTGGCGTGGTCGACGATCTCCTTAGCGGAGGCGTCGAGCGCCTGGTGGTCGTAAGCTTCCATTCGGATTCGGATCTGTCCTGCGGCCATGCGTGCGTTTGCCCTGAGCAAGTAGCGGTACGGATACCTCTGGTCGGCACGAGCCGATTGAGGCGAGCCGCACAGTGTACAGGCCCACAGCCCCCTGTCAAACCGGACCTGAACAAAAAATTCATCACCGGGGACACTCTTGGGGAAAACCGAGCTCACCCCGAGCCGAAGCCCCGAAACCGCCCCGCCCCACCGCTCACGGCGTCCGGCAAACCTCGTCCAAAACCGCCTCGGCAACGAAGATTGGTACCGAATTGGCGACGCCCAACGCGATCGCGTCCGACGGCCGAGAATCCACCTCCCGCATGTCGCTTTCATCGGAAATCGAACGCAAATGCAGCTTTGCAAAGAACGTGTGGTCCGCCAGGTCGCTGATCACCACCCGCTCGAGCTCAAACCCCAGCTCTTCCACCACACTGGCCAGCAGTTCATGGGTCTGCGGCCGGGGCGGAACCTGGCCCATCAGGCGACGCTCGATGGCCGCCGCCTCATTAAACCCGATGAGAATGGGGAACTTCCGCGGCTCACCCGAGGCGGGCTCGACCTCGCGGAGCTCGAGGTAGTGGGTATCTTCGGTCTCGCTGATCAGGATCCGGGCGAGTTCCATCTGAATCTGCATCGAACTTCCCTTTGAAACTCGGCCGAAAAGGAGAACACACGGGCGAAGAGGCCTGATGCGACTCAGGACGCGGTATGGCCGACCACCGCATGATAGCTGCCGTCGTGCCCATCCGAACCCCCCGGGGCGCTCGATTCCGGCAGAATCACGCCCTCCTTGTCTACGGACAAGCCCGCGGCCTGTTCGACGATCCATTGGGCCTGCTGCTGGTTTTCCTCCGCCTCGATCGAGCAGGTGCAATACAGCAACCGGCCGCCGGGAGCTAAGTGCCCCAGCGCCCGGGTGACGATTTCTTGCTGCAACTGCACCAGCGACTTCAGATTCGCCTCGGTCGCCCGGTAGCGTGCCCCCGGACGGCGGGCCAACACGCCGGTGTTCGAGCAAGGCACATCCAGCACGATCAAATCGAACAGCTGACTAGGTTCGGGCTCCGCGACGGCAATGCCTTCGACCTGCTCCAGATCCGCACGACGTGCGTCGTCCGGGTCGTGGGCGGTGATCGCCGCCTCGGGATAAACCTGCTGGAGCTGACGCGTCTTGGTCCCTCGGCCCGCACACAGGTCCAAGATCGTGTTTGGTTGAAAATCTAGCTCTTTCAACGCCGCGACCGACGCCAGTGACGCCGGGTCCTGCACGCGTCGGCTAGCGTCCTCTGCGAGCCAATCGACCAACTCGGCGTGCGAGCCGCCCCACCGCTGCGACGCTTCCTTCTCGATCACAAACGTCGGCGGATTCTGCAGGCTGTTGAGCGCGATGGCCGTCGCTTGCTCTCGGCCGTACTGTTTGAACCAGCGCTGCAGCAATGGCATCGGGTGACTCGTCGCGACGACCAGGTGCGCGAGAAGGTTGTCAGCCTTGGGCAACAGCTTGCCCTTGAGCTGGATCGTCGTGCCGTCCGCCGCAGGCAGGCAATCAGGTGCAGCCGCCCACGGGGCATCGCTCGGCCCAACCACCGAATCGCTGACCTTACGCAGCACCGCGTTGACCACGCCCGACGTCCGCTTGACTTCGAACACATGCGTCAGCCGCACACTCTCGTCGATCACGGCATACGCCGGCAGGCGATCCATAAACACCAGCTGCGCCGCCCCGCCGAGCAGGATCGCCACCGTCTCGGCGGGCATCTTCCGCATGGGCTGCTTGAGGTGCCGCTTGAGCAGGTGCTCAAGCGTGAGCCAACGCTGGATCGTCGTGCGATGGATCGCGGTCGCCAAGCGAGCGTCCGCTGGCGATAGCCCTTCCAGGTCTGGCTCAATGAGCGGAAGATCAGGAAACCGCTCAACCGCAGGGATCAGGGCTTGGATGGCAACGGAACGGGCGGTACGAGACATGGGCACACGATAGCGACCATCGCATCGCCCGGCTGGTCGAATTGGACAGCTGTTTAAATTGGGTCAGACGTTCTCGGTTGCGGCATCTTGTGAAGCCGGGTCGAGTGCCTTACGCACCTCTTCAAGGAACTGATCCACCTTGAACGGCTTAAACAGCACGGTCGACAGGCCTTCCTGCGACGCACGCACGATCGAGTGGTGAGGGTCGTAACCGAAGCCGGTCATGAGGACGACGGGCATGCCTTCGCGGGCGCGCTGGGCCGAGGCGTAGATCTCGTAGCCGTTGCGGTACGGCATCTTGATGTCGGAGATCACCAAGTCGAAAGGGTCTTGGTCGAGCAGGCTGCAGGCTTCGTAGCCGTCCTTCGCGGTCGTGCAGCGGCAGCCGAACTTGGCGAGGACTTCTTTGACGGTCTTGCGGATGTTCGGCTCGTCGTCGGCGATGAGGATGCGCTTGCCGTGGAGCAGCGGATCGGTCTGGGTGTCTTCGACCTTGTCGCAGCCGATGACCGCGGCGGGGCCGGCCTTGACATTTTTGATGGAGTTGCGGATCGATTCGACGCCGCTGAGCACCTTGTTGAGGCGGGCACGCATCGCGTCGTCGCCGATGTACTCTTCCATCAGCGTCTGTGACTCGTTCACGATCTGATCGAGCGGGCCCTCGATTTCGTGGATCACGCTGTCGGTAATGGTGTTGCTGGTGGTAAAACGTTCGACGACCAAGAGGTCGAGGATGTTCAGGGCCATCGCGACGTATCGGCCGAAGATCTCGACAAACTGGCGGTCGTCTTCGTTGAATGTTCCGATCTCTTCGGACTCAACGTTGTACACACCAATGACTTCGTCGAAGAGCATGAGCGGAACGGTCAGCGAGCTCTTGGAGTGCTGCAGGCCCAGGACGTAGCGCGGATCTTTCTCCACGTCGTGGCAGATGTAGGATCGGCCGGTCGCGCCGACGTAGCCGGAGATGCCGTTGCCCTCGGGCTGGGCGTAGAGATCGATCTCAAGCGCTTCGGGCGGCAGGCCCTCGGCTATGACCACTTCGAGCTTGTTGGTCCGCTTGTCGAGCAGACGGATCGCGAAGTGGTCGAAATGCATCAGGTCTTTGGAGTACTTGATGATCTTTTCTTGCAGCAGCTTCAGCCGCTCGGCGGGCGTCTTGCTGGCAACGGCTTCGCCCTGGATGCGGGCGAGTTCACGGCCCGACGCGTCGATCGCGTCGATCTTGCTCTGCAGCCGCTTGCCGCTGCTGGCGTCCCACACGACGGCCACGACCTGTTCAACAACGCCTTGGTCGTTGATGACCGGCGAGCAGATCATCTCGTAGTAGTTCTCTTTGTCCTGGAAGGTGAACTTCTTGGAGCGACGCTGCGAAGTCTCGCCCGCGGCGCTGACCTGTGACTTGAAGATCTGTAGCGCCTGCCGGCAGATGCGTTTGGTGTGTTCGGTGGTCTCGGGGGTGAAGCCCCGCATGGTCTTGTTGGACCAGCTCATCCGGCCGTCGGCATCGACGATACAAACGCCCTCGCCGATGGTGTTGAGGATCACGCTGGACTTGTCGCCCACCAGCCCGCGTTCCAGGGGCAGGAAGTCACCCGCCTCAGCAAACACCGCGTGATAGTCGTCGGCGCGGAGGGCCGAGAGGGCCTCTTCGATCGATTCGGTCACGGTGACGTCGAAATGCTCAGAGAGCATCTGCGTCACCGGCACATTGGCCGAGACGTCACCGCCGAAGATCAAGACACGTTTACGGGAATCGTTCATGGCTCGAGATCCGCCCCCGGTCTCGATTCAGGGTAAATCGCCACCATCGCTGCACAACACAACAGCATCATCTTTATCGACTTCTGTCGTTCACAAACCAAGATAATGATAGAGCCATCGAGCAACAAAAAGCGAAACAGTTCCCGATTTTTTATCGGGTCAATCCGAATCAGGTAGACGCCCCATTCACCCGATTCGAGCCCCGGCCGCTAGAAGCGTCGGGAGATCACCGCGTCGGCCATATCCACGAGCAACTGCCGTGCATCCGAAGGCGCGAGGTGGGTTTCGATGGAGCTTTTGGCATCGCCGACCAAACGTTCAGCCCACTGCCGAGCGTAGTCCAAACCCTCGCCTTCACGGATGGCTTCACGCAGACGAGCGACCGCCGCGTCGTCGACGCCCTGCTTGAGGTCGTCCACCAGGCTCTCCCGCTCGGCAGACCCGACCGAGGCCAGGTGGTGAATCAACGGCAGCGTCAGTTTGCCTTTGGCTAAGTCTCGCCCGAGGGTCTTGCCGACTTCCTCGGGGTTGCCGGTGAGGTCCAGCACATCGTCGATGATCTGGAAGGCCACGCCGAGCTTTTCGCCGAATTCGAAGAGGGTTTGGCCCACCGCCGCCCCGCTATCGACTTGCCCGGTCGCCAGCACGACCGGCATCTGGCAGCACACACCGCACAAGCTCGCGGTCTTGCGGCGGATGATCTCGAAATAGATGCGCTCGCCCAGCTCCCAGTCGTCGCGGTGATGCAGCTGCAAAAGCTCGCCCTCACAGACAGTGTTGGTCGCGGCGGCGATCGCCCGTGAAGCGGCGGGCAGCGGGATCGCGCTGCACAGGTGGTAGGCATGGCTGATGAGGTAGTCGCCGAGCATGACCGCCGCTTCGTTGCCCCGTAAATGATTGATCGTGGCCCCGCGACGCCGCATCTCGGCTTCGTCGAGGATGTCGTCATGCACCAGCGTGGCCATGTGCACCATCTCGGCGACCGTGGCGACGGTGATCACCCAGTCTTGGAACTGCTCGTCCCCGGCCCGCTCGGGGTAGGCGGCCATGGCAGAGACCATCACCAACGTCGGCCGTAGCATCTTGCCGCGGTACCGCTCGACGTGTTCGGCTAGCGTGTTCACGTTCGGCAGGTCACTGAGCAACTCCGCCCGAAAGCGGGATTCGACCTGATTCAGGCGTTCGGTCAGAGTGGCGTGGATTTCGCCATCGTTGGGGGACAGTAACAGCATCTCTTAGGTAGCTTAGGCGTTTCCTCGGCGTTGCGACACCACTGCACCACATCCGAAGTCAAGTTGCTGAGATTGGCATTCGATAGAGATACGGTGATCGGACCACATCGGCCTGGCCGGTTTATCGGAATACTCGCGCTGTCTAGACGCGTTGTAAGCCCGATCCTCACGCTACGGCAGCGTTTTTAGTGCCGAGACGACATAATCCGGTTACACTTCGCAGGAAGGCGTGTAATCCGGGTCGTGCCTGCACTGTTCGTTTTCTCTTTCGCCATTGGATTTCTTCCGCCGTGGAACAGACTCAAAGCAACCTGGACTCGACCGTCGGCCGGCTGGTCGTCGAAAAAGGCTTGGCGGCACAGCAGGACGTCACGCGCCTGCTCGAACGGGTCAAGCAAGGATCGTCCCTCGGCGGGTCCTCGGGCGATTCGAAACAGGGCAGCCTCGCCAGCCTCCTGATTGCCGAGGGGCTGGTCACCAAGAAACAGCTCGAACGGCTGAAACCCGAGCTGGAAGAACGCCGGGCCGGGGCACAGATCCCGGGCTACCAGATCATCAAGCAGCTCGGGGCCGGGGCGATGGCCCGGGTGTTCCTGGCCAAGCAGATCTCGCTGGACCGCATGGTCGCGATTAAGGTGCTGCCCCAGAAGTTCACCAACAACCCCGACTTCGTCGCGCGGTTCTACGCCGAGGGCAAAGCCGCGGCCAAGCTGAACCACCCCAACATTGTCCAGGCCTTCGACGTGGGCAAGAGCGGGGAATACCACTACTTCGTGATGGAGTTTGTGGACGGCCGTACGGTCTACGACGACATCACCGAGCTGGGCGTCTATTCGGAGGAGGACGCGGTCCGCATCGGCATCGAGTGCGCCAAGGCGCTGGACCACGCCCACAAGCAAGGCTTCATCCACCGGGATGTGAAGCCCAAGAACATCATGATGGCCAACGCCGACAACGGCTCGAAGCTGGCCGACATGGGCCTGGCCCGTGCGGTGTCGGACGTCGAGGCCGCCGAGGCCGAGGCGGGCAAAGCTTATGGCACCCCGTACTACATCAGCCCCGAACAGATCCGCGGTGAGGTTGATGTGGACGCCCGGGCCGACATCTATTCGCTGGGCGCAACCATGTACCACATGGTCACCGGCCAGGTCCCCTTCGACGGGGCCAACCCCTCGGCGGTGATGCACAAGCACCTCAAGAACGCTTTGATCCCCCCGGACCACCTCAACAAGTCGCTGTCCAGCGGCATCTCCGAAGTCATCGAAGTCTGCATGGCCAAGGACCGGGCCAAACGCTACGCCTCGGCGGCAGACATGCTCGAAGACCTGCAATCCATCCAACGGGGTGAAGCCCCGATGCAGGCCCGCAAAGTCTTCGATGTCGGAGCTCTGGCCACCCTCGCGTCCGGCGATGAGGAAGAGGTCAACACGATTCCCAAAGAGCCGCCGCTGACCGTCCTGCCCGAGTTCTGGCTGGCGCTGACGGGTTGGGTTGTAGCGGTCATGATGTTTATCGCGTTGCTGATCGCCAACGCCAAGCTCTAAATCACGTCCTCCTGCCAATTATCCGCTGCCTGGGCCCGCATTGTCGGGAACAATTTGCATGCGCGACGCGTTGTACTGGCATGCAGAAGCCTTTGAAAAAACCCGCCCCGCCTAAGCGATCCCCAGGCCGTGCCGCGGCCCGCTGGACGTTGGTCGTGCTGATCGGGTTGGGTTCTGCACTGATCATTGATCTCGCCCGACAGGCCCTGACCGCTGAAAAGGTCCAGTGGGCCAGCCTCACGTCTCAGGACGTCCAGAGCTCCCATATCGCCGTGGTCTCCGAAACCCACAGCCCCACGGCCCAGGGCGAAAACGCTCCCCGGCCTCGGCTAATCCGCTTCACCGCCGACTGGTGCCCGCCCTGCCTCTCCATGAAGTCGCAGGTGTTTTCCCGAGACGATGTGGCCGAGGCGATCCACGCGCGGTTCGACGCCTTCAGTGTGGACCTGACTCGGCCCGATGCCGACGAACAGCTCATGAGCGATCAGTTCCGGGTCGTTTACCTGCCCACCTTTGTCGTCATCGACGACCAGGGCCACGAAATCGCCCGGCTCGACGACCCCGCCGACGCCGAAGGCTTTCTCCACTGGCTCGAGCAGGGCTGGGACCAATGGGCTCGGCACACCGCCGAGGCCCATCCCCCCGCCTATCCGATGGGATCACCTCCTGCTCACGCAAACTCGATAAACTGATTCTCTTGGCCTCGCTTCCCTGCTTACCAAAGGAATTCAGATCATGCCCACCGGCCTCCGCTCTCTCATCGACTCCGGCACCCGCGTTTGGCTCGACTCGGTCGACCCCGAAGAAGTCATCAAAAACAAAACCGCGGGCGTCACCGGCTGCACCTCCAACCCCAGCATCATCGCTGACCTCGTACAGTCCGGCCGATTCGATGACAAGATCAACGAGTTTATCGAGCAGGGCCTGGACGACGAGGCCCTCACCTGGGCGATGACCGACCACCTGGTCGTCGAAGCTCAGAAAGAGTTCAGCGGCGTCTGGCAGGAATCCGCAGGCAACGACGGCTGGATCAGCTTCGAGCTCGACCCTCTGCTCGAAGACACCGCCAACCCGCTCTCGGTCGCCGAGCGCTCGGCCCAATACATCGAACTCGGCAAGAAGTGGAACGAAGGCCACCAGAACCGTATGATCAAGGTCCCCGCGACCGAAGCGGGCCTGGGCGCCCTCGAAGAGCTCGCCGCCGCGGGCATCACGCTCAACGTCACCCTGATCTTCAGCGAACGCCAGTACATCGCGGCCCGCGATGCCGTCTGGAAGGGCCGACAGCGCTACGGCAAGCTCGACGAGTTCAAGAGCGTCTACTCCATCTTCGTCTCCCGCGTCGATGTCTACACCGAGAAAGTCCTCCCCGAGCTCAGCGGCGACCTGCAGGGCCAAGTCGGCATCCTCAACGCCAAACTCATCGGCCTCAAGAACCACGAGTTCTGGGCCGACAAGGGCCTCAAGCTCGACCAGGAGATGATCTTCGCCTCCACCGGCACCAAGAAACCCGAGCTGCCCAAGGACTTCTACGTCGACGCCCTGGCCGGTTCCGACATCCAGACCAACCCCCCCGCCACCAACGCCGCGCTCGACGAGATCGGCCGGGTCTACGAACCCACCTCCCGCACGCTGCCGGAGCAAGCCATACTCGACGAGTTCGCCACGATCGAGATCCAGAAGATGGAAGATCAGCTCATGGCTGAGGGCACCGCGAAATTCGCCGATCCCCACAAAGCGCTCATCCAAACCATTGCGGACAAACGCAGCGCTCTGGCCGGTGCGTAAGCCGCCCTCGGCACGACCGAATCTACTCAAACCGCACCACGCCTGGATTCAGGTGTGGTGTTTTTTTCTAGTTTGAGCTCGATCTGTGTCGCAGGGAATCCCCATTGAAACGACACAACGCTTGACCCAGCCCCGGCGCTGCTTGATACTTGCTCTCCCCGCCCCCTCTCGGAGTGACTGCGAATGAACGTTAGCCGGTGTTTAGTATTGTTGGCCGCCCTGGTGATGGTGGGATGTTCCACCGCGAAGAAGACCGAAACCCGAGGTCTCGTCCCCCCCGGCGCCGAGTTCCGCACCGGCTTGCCCTTCGAGCCGGGCTATGCGCACCAATTTGGCTACACCCACCGCTGGGCCCGCTCACTTGAGCTCTCCAGCAAGCAATCCGTTCACGCGATCCGTACGCTCGGCGATCTGGTGGTCACCGTCGAACGCCCCCGCAACCTCGTCACCGCCCTTAATGCGAACGACGGCTCCCTAGCTTGGAAACGATCCCTCGGCGAACCACTCGAAACCTTTTACGCCCCGTTTGGCAACGACGAGTTCATCTTCGTAAACTCGGCGCGCCGTCTATTCAAACTATACCGACGCACCGGCGAAACCGTGCAGATCTACGATCTACCCAGGCCGGTCACGATGTCTCCCCTACTGGTTGAAGACATCGCTGTATTCGGTTCGGTTAACGGCAATGTCTATGGGTTCGATGTGGTAGATGGCTACCGTAAGTGGTCCTACGGCCTGAACGGTCGGATTATGTCCACGCCCTTGAGCGACGGAGAATCTGTCTTCGTGGCCGACTCCAGCGGCACCTACGCCATGCTCATGGCTAAGACCGGCGATCTACGCTGGCGTGGGGCGACCTACGGTCAACTCACCTCCGAGCCTGTGCGGCATGCCTTGGACATAGTCATCGCCAGCGACGACCAATCGCTCTACAGCCTCAGAGCCAACACCGGCGAGCGTCGTTGGCCTGTTTACCGCTCCGAGGTTCCTTTGAGCCAGACCCCCGCCGCTTTCGGTGATGTGATTTATGTTGTCGAGCCGGGCCTGGGCCTGACCGCCCTGGACTCACGAACCGGCAAGCCGATCTGGAAGGCCGAAGAATCCATGCAGCCCGTCGCTGAGGTCAACGGCAAAGTCGTGGCGTACGCCGACAAGACCCTCAGCAAAATCGATCCGGAAACCGGCGACGTCATCCAGACCGTGCCCACCCGTGAAATCGAAATCTTCCAACCCGGACCGGGTCAAAGCCTCCTGATGGTCACGCCCAAGGGCGAGATCATGCGGATCGACCCCCGGCCCTGAGCCCACCGCCCCAACCCACTCGGCGTCCTGAGCCGAGCCAGCCATTCCCATACCCATGGACCAAGCGATCACCATCAAGACCGCCCTGCTCTCGGTCTCGGACAAGACCGACCTCATCCCCTTCGCGCGCCGCCTCAACGAGCTGGGCGTGAAGCTCATCTCCACCGGCGGCACGAAGAAAGCCCTCGCCGAGGCCGATCTGCCCGTCACCGGCATCGAAGAAGTCACCGGCTTCCCCGAGATGATGGACGGCCGCGTCAAGACCCTTCACCCCAAGGTCCACGGCGGCCTCCTCGCGCTCCGCGACAAACCCGATCACGCCGCCTCGCTCGAAGAACACGACATCACTCCGATCGACCTGGTCGTCGTCAACCTCTACCCCTTCGAGCGTACCGTCGCCGACCCCGAGGTCAGCACCCCCGAAGCCATCGAGCAGATCGACATCGGCGGGCCCTCCATGGTCCGCTCGGCCGCGAAGAACCACCGCTACGTGACCATCGTCACCGACCCCAAGCAGTACGACAGCGTCACCAACGCCCTCAACGCCAACGACGGCGCCACCACCCTGGCCCTCCGCCAACACCTCGCCGCCGCCGCGTTCACCCGCACCGCTGAGTACGACACCGCCATCTCCAAGTGGCTCAGCGCCCGGTTCAAGTAACGGCCAGCGCTGGGGGATCGCGCCGCCAATCGCCGATAGTCCCGGTGATGGCCCGCCCCTGCACCTTTCTCCCAATCATCGCCGCCCTGCTGCTGTGCCTGGCCCTGCCTGCAACGGCCGGACGCATCACGGTCGACCGTCCCGGTGAACGTGAGTTCATCCGCGACACCGTCGGCGTCCTCTCGCCCGGCGAAGTCCGCCAGCTCCACCAACGCTGCGACACCCTACTCAACGACACCAACGCCCCGATGTTCGTGCTCACCATCGACGCGATGAGCAACCACGGCGGCTCGGACATGACCATCGAAACCTTCGCCCGCACCCTCTTCGACGAGATCGGCGACACCCACCCGCTCAACCAGGGCCACGACTGGAGCAACGGCATCCTGCTCGTCGTTTCGCTGCATGACCGCGCGGCCCGCATCGAGCTGGGTCGCACCTGGGCCGGCAGCAAAGACCGGGCTTCACGCCACATCATGGATCAGCACCTGCTGCCCGCGTTCCGCGCTGGGGACTACGCCGCAGGGATCGTCGCCGGGGTCAACGCGTTGGACAAGATGGCACGCGACGAAGCCGTGCCCGCTCGCCCGGTGGCCCGCACCACCGTCAGCTGGTGGGCGGTGTTTGCGGGACTGGCGATCTTCACCGTGGTGTCGCTGCTCCGCCGCGGTAGCTCGGGCTGGGCCTGGGCATTCTGGGGCGCGGTGTTTGTCGTGTTGGCGGCCATCTTACTCCGGATGCGTAAAACCTCGGACGGCCGATGGGAGTTCGACGAAACCGCTTCCAGCCGCAGCCACTCCCGACGCAGCAGCGTGTTCAGTGGCGGCGGCGGGAGTTCGTCGAGCGGCTCCTTCAGCGGTGGCGGCGGCGCGAGCGGGAGGTGGTGAGCCATGCCCAGGATGGAAACCTATTTCGATGAACAGGACGCACAACGCGTCAACACCGCGATCGCCGAAGCCGAGGCCAACACCTCCGCCGAGATCGTCTGCGTCGCCACCGCGTCCTCAGGCCGATACGACCGGGCCGAAGACTTCTTCGGCCTCTTGCTGGGGCTGATCGCCGCCACACTCGTCTGGCTCTTCGTTCCCGACGCCGTTCCCAACGGCGACACCTGGGCGGGCTACACCCCGACGGCCAAGATCGCGTTCATGGCGTTGGCCCTCATCAGCGGGTTTGTGTTGGGCGCCGCCTGGGCCTCACGCGTTTGGCTGCTGCGTCGCCCTTTCATCCCCCAAGCCGAGCAACGCGAGAACGTCCACCGTGCCGCGTCTGCAGCGTTCTTCGACCAGTCCCTGCACCACACCCAAGCGGGCACCGGACTGTTGATCTACCTCTCGATGGACGAACGCCGAGCCGTGATCCTCGCCGACGAGGCCGTACTCGAAACGCTGACGCAAACCACGCTCGACACCCTCTGCCGCGACCTCACCAAGCTGCTCGCCGAGACCGACGCCGCCGAGGCGCTCTGCCAAACCCTACGTCGGGTGGGACAACATCTCGAAGCCCTGCCCCGTGAAGCGGAAGACCGCAACGAACACCCCAACTCTTTGGTTTTGATCGATTGAATGGCAAAACGAGACATTAGGCAATGGCTTTTTCGGCGATGATAGTGTCATGGTTACGCCCAACGTCTTGATCCTCATGACCGATCAGCAGTCGGCCGAAGCCATGAGCTGCGTGCTCGGTCGTCACCACCTGTATACCCCGAACATGGACTTGCTCGCCTCCACGGGTGTGGTGTTCAACCGGGCCTACACGCCCAACCCGCTGTGTGCTCCCGCCCGAGCCTCGCTTTTCACCGGACGCTACCCGCACCAAATCGGGCTGCAGACCAACTCGGTCCCCGCCGAGCCCACCCGCTTCCCCTGCCTGGGCACCTACTTCCGCGACGCGGGTTTCGACACTGCTTACTTCGGGAAGTGGCACCTGCAATTCCCTTACGCCGAAACATCGCTGCACGGCTTCGATACCGTCGCCGATACACTCCCCGCCAACGGCCTGGACCTAGCCACCCCGCAACTCGCCACCTCATTCATCCGCACCAAGCGAGACAAGCCCTTCTTCCTGGTCGCTTCGTTTAACAATCCCCATAACATCTGCGAGTGGGCCCGAGGTGATCGCGAATTGCCGGACGGCGATGTCGGGACCCCACCCCCAATCGACCAATGCCCGCCCCTCCGCCCCAACCACGCCGAAACCCAAGATGAAGCCACCGCCATTGGCCTCGATCGGCAAGCCTACCAAGCCCACCCCATGTTCCCCGTCGGAGAGTTTGGAGAAACTCAGTGGCGCGAACTAACTTGGGCGTACTACCGCATGATCGAGCTCGTCGATCGACGTATCGGCGAAGTGCTCGATGCCCTCCGCGACTCCGGCGAATACGAAAACACCGTGATCCTCTTTCTCAGCGACCATGGCGAGTGCCAGGGTGCCCACGGTTGGAACCAGAAAACGGTGTTCTATGAAGAATCGGCCCGCGTGCCCTACATCCTCAATGCCCCGAACTTGTCGCCGGGTGAGTCCGACTCTCTGGTCAACTTCGGCGTAGATACGCTGCCCACCCTAGCCGAACTCACGGAGGTTGATCTGCCTCCGCGTTTGCCTGGCCGGAGTCTTGTCGATGCAGCGCGATGCACCTGCCCCGATCCGTCCGATTATTTGGTTTGTCAAAATAAGGCGGCTCAAGGGGTCGGCATGTCCGAAGCTCCCTTTGCGCGCGACGGGCGGATGGTCCGTACCGCGATGTACAAGTACTGCCTCTACAACGTTGGCCCGCAGTATGAGTCTCTGTTCGACCTCGACCAAGACCCCGGCGAGATGCAAAACCTGGCCAGAGTGGAAGCGTACAGCGACATACTCGCCGCGCACCGCAGCCACCTCTCGCACTTTGCTCAACGCCACCGCGATGAAACCGCCACACAGATGCTGTCGGCTTGTGGCTACCAGAGCTGAAACCACACGCCGTGTAAGCAATCCACTTCGGCAAATCACATCAGGCGGCGGGCTTCAATCCCCCTACATCGAGTTGCTGCTGGAAGACATCGCGCAGGGTCTCTTCGAGACTCCGATACGTCATCCTCAAGTCACGGCGGCTCTTGCTGTTGTCGCCGATCCACTTCACGCCGACGTTGCGACAGATCATCGTCCGGGTCATACGTTTGTCGACGAACGGCACGACAAGCCAAGCCAACCATTTCGGCACAGCGCGTTTAGGGAATGGATACTCGTCGCCGAACTCTTTGCGGAGGACCTGGGCGATCTCGAAGAAGTCGGTGTTGTGACCCGAAGCGATGTATCGGCCGTTGGCGCCGGGGTGGAACGCCACCCGCATGTGCATCTCCGCCACGTCGCGGACATCGACGACGCCCATCCCGAGGCGGAGCGTGCCGCTCTTCATGGTGCCGTCGCCGTTCTGCCGGATGAACTCCATCGACTCGCCGCCCGCGTGGGGGTTGATCGCGGGGCCGAGCACGAAGGACGGGTTGACCGTACCTAATGTCCACTGCGACTGGGCCTCAGCAATCTCCCACGCTTCCTTCTCCGCCACCGTCTTGGAATACAGATAGGGGTTGTACTGCACCGAAGACGTGGTGTTCCACTGCTCTTCGGTGAACTTACCGTCCGGCGTGTTCTTGACGTCGATGTTGTCGCCCATGATCGCCGCCACGCTGCTCGTGACCACGACGCGTTTCACGCTGGGCGTCTGTTTCGCCTGCTCCAACACGTTGCGTGTGCCCAGGAGCGCCGGGTCAACGAGGTCCTTTTGCGGATCGTCCACGCTGATCGCGAACGGCGAGGCGGTGTGGAACACCACCGAGCAGCCCTGCATCGCCTCGGCATACGAGCCCGGGGTGGTGAGCTCGCCCTGGAAGTAACGGATGCTGCCGGGCAGATCCGCCGCCAACGCGTCGAGGTATTTGAGTTTGTCAGCTTTTTGCGGATCACGCACCGCGGCGTGGACCGTGAAGCCTTCTTCGAGCAGCCGTTTGACCACCCAGCCCGCGACGTAGCCGGTGGCGCCCGTGACCAAAGCCGTTTTGTTTTCGGGGTATTGCAACATGTTTTGTCTCTTGGATCGTTGTTAGTTTGGTGAGGTAAGTAGAGAAGCGATTCAGTCGGGTAAGCCCATCATGTTCTTAACCCGGGTAAAGAATTCCGTGTCTTCAGCGCCTTCGCGAATGGCCATGAAATCTTCGGCACCCCCCGCGGCGAGGTAGCGCATCCGAGGCGTGCCGTCGGTGATGGCGCCGTATATCACAGCGGCACAGTCCGACGCCGGGGAAGCGGTTTCCATGATCGGCTCAAAGTTCGAAAGCATCTTCTGCACGATCGGCTGGTACTCTTCGATCGATTCATCGTGATAGAAATCAAACGAACGATCGATGAAGTCGGTCGCGATCGCCCCCGGCTCAATGATCTTGACCTTGATCCCTAGCGGTTCGAGTTCGTAGTGCAAAGATTCAGACAACCCCTCTACTGCGAACTTCGTGCCGTGATACAGCGCTCCGAGTGGGAAGGTAATGCGGCCGCCGACGGACGACACGTTGGCAATCACCCCCGACTTGTTCGCCCGCATGTGCGGCAGCACCGCTTTGGTTACCGCGATGAGACCGATAACGTTGGTGTCCCACTGCCGACGGATGTTTTCCATGGGGAAGGTCTCGAGCGGGCCGTAGGCCCCGTAGCCCGCGTTGTTGAGCAGTGCATCGATCCGCCCAAACTTCTCGATCCCCGCAGCGACCGCAGCAGCGATCGAATCTTGATCCAATACGTCGAGCCGCGTCACCAAGACGTTATCGAGCGCGGATAGCTCGGTGTCGTTTTCGGGTTTGCGCATCGAGGCGACGACGTTCCACCCCTGCTGCTGGAAGTAGATCGCGGTGGCTTTGCCGATGCCGCTAGATGCGCCGGTGATCAGGATCGTGTTCATGGGGTTCTCGCTTTCGTTTTGAGGGTGAATTGGATGGCGTAGCCTGCCGATTAATTACCACTGGTATGATAATAATATTCCACTGGTAACAAATCAACCCACAAGCTATGATTTTCTGAGAAATGACCGAATCCGACCCCACCTGGCAGCGTGCCCGTAGCGACGAACAGCGGGCCCAACGACGCGAAGCGATACTCGACGCCGCGGCGCAACTCCTTGATGAAGGCGGTGTTGAGAACGCCGGCCTCAACGCGATCGCGCGTCAGGCCGGGCTCTCCAAGCCGACGCTGTACCTGTATTTCGAGAGCCGGGAAGCCGTGCTGCTCGAGCTTGTGTTGCGGGATTACGAACGATGGGTCGAGCCCACCGCCCAAAAAATCGCGGCCCTTTCGCCCCTCGACGTGGATGCGGCGTGCCTGCAGATCGCTGAATACCTGGCGGCCACGCTGACCGCCCAGCCCCGCCTTGCCCAACTGCTACACAGTCTGGCGTCCGTGCTCGAACGCAACGTCTCGACCGAGACCATCATCACCTTCAAGCTAACCATCCACGAAGCGACCACCCCGCTGCTGCAAGCGATGGCGAATAAGCTCGGACTCCCGGTTGAAGCCGCGATGGCGATCTACTGGCAATGGGGCATCGCCGTGGCGGGTGCCTGGCCGCACGGTCACCCCAGCCACCCCGTGGCCGAGGCACTCCAAGACCCCCGACTCTCGCACATGGCCATGGACTTCCAAACCATGATCCGCGAGATGGCTGTCGCGCTGTTCCGCAACGGTCTGCGCGAATACTCGATCAACGCCTAAAGCAATCTCACCGCCATCAAACGTTTTGTCGACGGCGAAGCAATAGCCCGCCCAACGCTGCAACCACAGCGACCGACGCTGGCTCGGGCACGGGGATCAGCAGGTACGCACGATCCGTCGGGAAAGTGTTGCCGTCGAACCGACGTTCACCATCGCCCACGATCCAGCCCAAATCGTTGATCGCCCACGCGGTGCGAAGGATTTCCCAATCGCCCAATCCCGACACCGCCGGGACCGATAGGTCGTCGATGTGATCTTCGAGGATGTAGCTGGTCATCGTGGTGGCGTCGTAGATAAAGCCGCGGCCCTCATCACTCAGGCCCATGCCGCGGTCGCCCACGCCCACGACATCGCCAGACTCGTTGATGCCGCGCGGCGACATGCGGTTGCCGGTGCCGATCTGCGGGATGAAGGTAAGCGATGAATCGCTAGTATCGTAGATCAGGGCCGAGCTGTCGGTGCTGTTCTCGATCGCGATCTCGCCGAGTTCGTTGAGGTCGTACGCCACGCTGCTGTCTGCAGCTTCACTGGTGACCGCGAGCAACTCGGTCGTGGTCGCACCGCTGAAGGACGCCGCTTTACCCGAAGCACTACGCCCCACCACAAGCCCGGCGTTGTTCACCGCACGGCCCAGATCACCACGGGTTGCCACCGAGGTGTCGGTGTCAAGGTCGGTCAGAGGCGGGCCGGTGTTGAGGTAGACATCGATGTTGTCGGTCTCGGTCGGGATGGTGCCCGCGCCGGAGGTGGCGGTGCCGGTGATGAAGCCGGTGGCGTTGATATCCAGCGCATCGGACGCCGGGCGGATGCCGGTCGCGGTGAGGCCGGGTAGCGTGCCAAGGTTGGTGAACGTGCCCGAAGTCCCGCCGCTGTATAGAAACCCGCGTGTCTCGGTTGGCCCCGCGAGGAACCGAGCGGTGCCTACGATCTCGCCGCTATCGTTGATAGCGATATTCCGGAAGCCCGTGCCGACGATCGTGTTGCGGGGCGTGAGGGTGCCGACGCCGATCGGGGTCGATGTGCCTGCCGAGTGATCGTAGAAGAAGAACGCTTCTTCCACCGACCCGCTCACGAATCGGCTGGCCACCCCCACCGCGTCGCCATTCGCATTGATATCGAAAGCCACCGAGCCGGTGTAACCCGTCGGCGTCAGGTCCTTGATGCTGTACAGCGGGTCGGCCTGAACCCCACTGCCCATCAACACGATCGCCAATACGCTAAGCCCAACACGCTTGCCTTGCATACGTCTCCCTCCACAAACATGAATCGAAGTGAAATCCCCTTCACATGATTCTGCAGGAAGCACTCCCCCAAAACAAGGCGGTTCAAGAAAAACTAACCCACTGAAACCCAACCTCGTATCGCACAAGGCGCAACAGCCTCTTACAGGTTTTCCCGCAAAAAGGCTTGAGTTGGGTTAGCTCATGCAATGCCAGCCTTTCGATCAGCAGCAGTCCGTGCCGCAACAGTCGCTGGCTTCGGTCGTCGCGTCGTAGTCCTGGCCTTTGGTTTCACGCGGGTGGCGTTTAACACTTCGGCTGCAGTTGAACGGCTGAGCATCCTCAAGCGGCACGTCTTCCAACGGCGTGATCGGAATGAGGTGGCCCGCATACGGGCTATCGCCCCGCGTCAGCAGCTTGAAGGTCTTGTCGCACACCGCGATGCGTTCGCCGCGATTGAAAACATGTCCGTCGTCGTCACGCACCTGGCTCCATGGGCCCTTGTACACCACCGCTTGATTCCGCTCGAAGCAAGGCCCCTGCTTACCCTTGTACGCCCGGATGGTCATCGAGCGAAACTCGACGCCGTCGATCGTTTGCCACGGGGTTTCTTCGCGTTTGAGGATCTCGATGCCGTGGAAGCCCGCGTCCGCAAACATTTTGACGAACAGGTCTTCGCGGAACGCGCCGCTGATGCAGCCCGACCAGAGGTCGCCGTCATCGAGGATCTTCTGGGTGGGGTCTTCGTCGCAGACGATGTCGCTGATCACGCAGCGGCCGCCGTTCTTGAGCACGCGGAACATCTCATTGAACAGCTGCTTCTTCTGCTCGGTGGCCACGAGGTTGAGCACGCAGTTGCTGACGATCACATCGACACTGTCGGATTCAACCAGCGGCTCTTCCCGTCGGAGCCTTTCACACTCGGCCTCGTAGCTCGACACGCCCGCCATGTCGGTGATCGGGTTCGCGTCGATGAAAGCCTGGGCCTTGTTCCACGACAGACCGAGGTCCTGGATACGACCCTTGCGGAATTCGACGTTAGCGTGGCCGATCTTCTCAGCCATCTCGTCTTTGTACTTCTCCGCGAGGGCCAGCATCGTGTCGTTCATGTCGACGCCGATGACTTTGCCCTCGGCCCCGACCTTCTGTGACAGGATGTAGCAGATCTTGCCGCCGCCGCTGCCCAGGTCCAGGGCGACTTCGCCCTCGCCGACGTACTCCGAGGGGTCGCCGCAGCCGTAGTCTTTCTCGATGATTTCCTGGGGCAGGATTTTGAGGTACTTCGGGTCGTAGCTCGTCGGGCAGCAGAGTGCCGCCTCGACCGCCTCGGCGCCGGCCGAGTAGCGTGTCACCACCTCTTGCTCGACGTTGTACGGCTGTTCCGCGTGAGCGGTTTCAGACGGGCTGGGCGCCTCGCCGGTCGATGGTTTCGGGGGGGCGGGAGCGTCGGCAACGGGTTTATTCACAGGTTGATTCCAAGACAGTGGGGTTACAGGCACAGATCAGCGTACGGGATTAACCCCACGCTAATCAAACTTATTCCCGCTCGTCTTGCTCAACCTGGGGTAGGTACCGCCGGATCAGAAAATCAAAAGCCGCCCCGCCGATCACCGCCCCGACCAGCGGCGCGAGTATGTACACCGTGAAGAACCCGCCGCGTGGCCCGGGGATTGCGATCTCGCCCCAGCCCGCCAGGAAAGCAAATACGCGGGGCCCAAAGTCGCGGGCCGGGTTGAAGCCGCCCTGACTCAGCACCGCCAGCAGGTAGATCAGCACCGTCACCACCAACCCGATGGGGAACGCCACCGCCCTGCCCAAGGGCGCGTTGCGGTTACGGGGATCGATCAGGGCGAAAATGAAAAACACCAGCAGGCCCGTGCCCAGCGCCTCCGCGCCGAAGGCCTGGGCGTGGCTGACCAGCTCAAATGCCTCGGCATCGGTGCCGAAGTCGGGGTTGGGGAAGTACTCGCCGTAGGCCATCGCCGAGCGTTGGCTGCCCGCCTCGCCGCGGGTGATGTTGTTGGCTTCCTCGAAGTGCGCGATCCAGTTGTGGAACAAGCCGTGCAAGGTCGCCGCCGCGGTGAAGGCCCCGACGAACTGCGCTGCGACATACGGCCCGACCTGCTTCCACGAAAAACCCCGCCACACCGCCAACGCCAAAGTCACCGCTGGGTTCAGATGCGCCCCGCTGACCGCCGCCGTCGCATAGATCGCCAAGCCCACCCCGATGCCCCAGGCGATGGCCACCTGGCCCAGGCCCTGGATCGCGCCCGTGAACACGGCCACATGCACTACGCCCGTGCCGAAGAGCACTAAGAGATACGTCCCGACCGCCTCTGCGATCCACCGCCCATAGGGTTTCTGGTCATCCACGCGGGGGATTGTGTCGGATCATCCCAACACCGTCCAGCACAGTGCGCCCAAAACCGCCGCCACGGGCAGTGTAGTGACCCACGCTAACACAATTGTAACGATCATCTTCCACCGGCCGCGCCCGCTGACCGCGCCGATGCCGATCAAACTCCCGCAGCTCACATGGGTGGTGCTCACCGGCACGCCCCACTTGCTCGCCACGATCACGAGAAACGCGGTGTTCAGATTCGCGGTAAACGCTTGGCCATCGTTCATGCCCGTGATGCGGTGACTCATCGTCTGTGCGACCCGGCGGACGGCCAGCAACCCACCCGCCGCGATGCCGATGCCCACGATCACCACCGCTTGCCAATCGGTCATGAAACTCAGCCCGATCATCAGGGCGGCCACCTTCGGCGTGTCGTTCAGCCCACGGGCAAAACTCACCGCGCCCGCGGTCAGGAAGTGGCAACGGTCCAGCACCGCTTGAGCACTGATCCCCAGGAACCGGCCGCTGTACCGTTCTTCACATTGCTCGGCTTGGTCGGCCGTCAGCATGACGCCGCTGCTCTGCATCGCCAATGCGCCGTCTCCGCCGATCGTGACCGGCACGTGCTCCTGGCCGACGCACAAACACGTCTGACGATCGATCTTCGCCAGACGCCGCAGCCCTGTGAACAGCAGATAAACAACCGCCGCCAGCAGCACCGCGATCAAGGGCGAAGCCATCAACGGATAGAAGAACTTCTTCCACACCGCAGCCCATTCCAGGCCGCCCCCCGCCGCCCCGATGCCGATGATCGAGCCGACCATCGCATGGGTCGTCGAGATCGGCAGCGCCAAACGCGTCGCCAGCAACACCGTCGACCCCGCCGCGATCCCCACACACGCCGCAAAGCTGCCCGATTGCCAGATCGCGTCCGCCACGATGCCTTTGCCTTTGAACTTGCTCGCCAGCTCCGCCCCGATCCAGATCGCAGCGACCGAACCCATCGCGGTGGTCACCGCGGCGTAGACCACTGCGGGCTTGATCTTCATCACCCCGCTGCCGATCAGCGTGGCGACACCCTTGGAGTTGTCGTTGGCCCCGTTCGCGAACGCCAGAGCGATCGCCGCACCAATCACAACCCCGATCAACACGATTTCAAACAAAACACGCTCCTTGCAGCAAATACGAGATACCGAGCCAACCCCCTTGCGAAGCTCATTAATCCCACAATCTTCGCACTTTGCTAACAAATGTGCGCGCAGCTCGTCGCCAAACTCGAAATTTCACCTTCGATTACCAAAGAGCGGGCGTCAGATCCCCCGCCGCACCTCGATCCCCGGCCGTCTCCGGACACGGGGCACGCTATGGCACGCGTGGCGCAGCGGGTGAAAGGCATTTTGATCCACCGATTAAGACGATTGGATCCAGATTTAACAAAGCTGCCTTACTGCCTTGGAATCTGGTTTGCATCGTCTTAATCGGTGGATGAATTGGCCTTCCCGAATCCAAACCCTCGACCGCCTTCCCGTCACGGCTCCGACCTTGAGAGATCCCGGCAAGGTGGTATCTCAAGCATCGCCACGTCCGCTCGGGCCATCAGCCCAGAAGCCTCGGGTATGGGCGTGCTTGGCGCCTTGCCTGTGCAACCTTCACGCCTGGAATGCCACCGAGGTCCGACACTAGGGGGCGAAGCGAAATAGTTGTGCGCACCACAAAGCCGTTCAGACCACCGGACATCACATAACCCCAGGCCGAGGCATCGGATGAAACTGTTTTGACCCATCACAGTTTTTAAGAAGTGATGCGATGAGTTGTGCGCAAGGTTGGGTCGTCGCTCAGTTCTTCTTCTTGTCGTCGTGGAGCACCTGATCGATCACTACGCATGCACACAGAATCGCCACGTCGTCTTCGCCGTCGACGATATGGATGCCGTAGCTGTCCGTCCAGCCCCAGGCGTTCTTGCTCACCGTCGCCACCACCCGGCCCGACCGGGTGAACGCGAACTCGTGGGCCCAGAATGAACCTTCGATGGCGTAATCGTTGGGCCCGGGGACATCCAGCGTGAACTTCTTGTTGAACCACGTAAACTCTTTGACCACCTCGGCGAACATCTGCCCGCCAATCATGATCTGATACCGCGGCTTCCAGGACAGCAGTGTCTGGCTGATAAAGGCCAATTCCCGCCCGGCCATATCTTGAAACGAGAGCTTGTCTCCCCACGAAAACGCTTGGCCATCGACCCGATACCGGTCTACGCCGTGCTCATCGGTGATCGTAAAGTCGTCGCCCCATGACCAGAATTGTTCTTTGATGCGGTAATTCATATCGCTCCTTTGCTGAGTGTGTAGTCGAGCGTATGTCGAACACACACCCCTGGGCCGGGAAAGCGGGCCCGCAAAATCTCATCGGTGTGATGCGCATCCAGAATCTGCCCGCCGCCCTATCTCCACCTGACGGGCGGTGGGATGAGCTACAATAGAGTTAATCGATCAGCTCCGGCGGGTCGATAAAGCCTTTGGAACCGATCGGTATCTGGTCTTTTCTCTTCACAAGGTCCTGTCCCATGCGTCTTTTTGCGATTGCGTTTTTTAGCGTCTTACTGGTTTGTGGAACATCTTCAGCGGGTGTCACGCTGTTGGTCGATTTCGGGCCGTTTAAATCGGGCAATAAGCCCGTCGGCAACCAAAAGAAGGCCGAATCCTCAACAGACGACTTTGCCTTGGCCGACCCGCAGATCACTCCCGATGCACCGATCAACAACCTCGCCATCGATTTCGCGAAGACCAAGCCGGGGAACCTGCTTGCACTGGAAGGCTCGGGCATCGATGCGGACCTGAACTTCGACACCGGACTAAACGGTTTTGGTGCACCCGGCGGGGCCTGGGTCGATACGCCCATCGTGGACTGCTACATCTACACCCATAAGAAGACCGCGTCGCTCACCATCAGCAGCCTCGAAGAGATCGAAGCGGGCAAAACCGTCACCGTCGCGGTGTGGGGCGGCGGCGATAAGCCCGGCCAAGACACCACTTTCAGCATCACCTACGACGGCGAAGTTTCCGAATCCAAGCAAGTGAAGCACGGCGTCTCGCAAGACCAAGCCTTTGCCGTATTCACCTTCACCAAAACCTCGGGCGTCGACAAGCTGAAGATCAGTTACGGCAACCCCAACAACTTCGCGGGCTTCGGCGGGTTCTCGATCTCCACGCCCAGCGAGCCCGAGGTCGCTGAACCGGAGTAACGCGTGGAGGGAAACCGATACGCGGGGAGCTCAGCGGCCTAAGCGTTTGCGCATAAATCGGTCGCCGTCTTCGATCTTCCAATCTTCCCAACCCAGATGGCGATAAAAGCCCACCGCTCGCAGCGCTTCATCCGTGTCGGTGGTCAGCCAGGCTTGTTCCCAGCCTTCCTCGGCTAACCAGTGCTCAACACGGGTGAGCAAATCGCGGCCCACGCCTCGCCCTTCATACTCGTTCAACACGGCGATCACCCACATCTCGCCGTTGGTCTTGTCACCCATGGCAAAACCGATGACCGCGTCGCGGTCACGACATAGCCACCCCCTGTGCGTTTTACCGAGGATCGCGCGGACCGATTCGTGGGTGATCCCCATGGCGTTCAGTTCTTCACGGCCGTTCGGGTTGTGCCACGTCGCCACCCGCACATCGAAAATCGCGGGGATGTCCTCGGGTTGAATCTCTTCGAAACGCAGCATGACACCTCCGGAGAATCAGAAGTGCGTAGCTTATCCGCATCTCTGTTTTCGGAATCAGACGCGTTGAACTCGCCCCATGCTTACTTCGAAGCCGACTTGGGCAGCATCGGGACCCAGGCCTCGGGCACCTGTTCTTTGAGGCGAGCACGAAACGCTTCGACGGTGTCGGTGTGCGCTGGGTCAGTCGCGAGATTGGTCCACTCCTGCGGGTCGACGCTGTGGTCGTAGAGCTCTTCGCCGCCGTCGCGGTAGCGGATGTAGCGGAAGTCTTCAGTGCGGAGCGACCAGTTGTGCTGGTTGTCCTTGCCCCAAGATCCGGAGTAGAGGAATGAAAGTGCCGCGTCGGGGCCGTCCCAACTGCCATTGGCGGGGTCCTTGAGCAGCGGCGCAAAGCTGTGACCGTCGAGCGGTAGGCCCTTGTCGGACATGCGGGTGTCACCTTCCAGGTTGCAGAGATCGATCAAGGTCGGGAACAGGTCGATCAGCGAAACGGGGGCCGAGGCTTCGGACCCTGCTGGGGTGATGCCGGGCGCGTGGATGATCAGCGGGACGCGGAGGCTCTCCTCCCACAGCGTGAGCTTGAAGATGTGGTCTTTCTCGCCCAGGTGCATGCCGTGGTCGCTGGTGAAGACGACTATGGTGTTGTCGCGGTAGGGGCTGCGCTCGAGGGCGTCGAGCACCTGACCGACGTTTTCATCCATCGCGGTCACACAAGCAAGGTAGGACTGAACAAATCGTTGCAGGCCTTCCCTCGCGGTGTCGTACGATTGAATCAGGTACTGGTATGCGATGTGGTAGCCGCGTTTATCGAGGGGGAAGACCGCGGGGTAGCCGGTGTCGTCCATGTCGTTGGGCTTGTTAGGCAAGAGCTCGACATCTTCGAGCGGGTACATGTCGAAGAAGCGGTCCGGGGCTTGGGTCGGCGAGTGCGGGCGGATCAGGCCGACCGCGAGGAAGAACGGCTTGTCGATGTCGCGTGAGGGATACGCATCGAGGAAGTCGGCGGCCCACTGGGCGTTGGCTTCGTCGGGCGTGGGGTCGCGGTCGTCTTCGTTGACGTACCGCCATAGCGGCGGCGTGTTGCCGGGCGAGGCGACCCAGCCTTTGTCTTCGTCGTCCGGAAACGGAACGAGCGAGGTCGGCCCGAAGCCGCCGTTGTTTTTTCCGAGGGTGCTGAACGGCTCGGGGATGTGGGGGTTGCCGACGCGTTCTTTGCCGTTCCAAACGTGGGGGCCGTAGTTGGGGTCTTTGTGCCACTCATCCCAACGCTTGTGGTGCGGGACGTGGGAGACCTTGCCGGAGCC
The DNA here is from genome assembly GCA_039194345.1 of Planctomycetota bacterium. Taxonomy (GTDB): domain Bacteria; phylum Planctomycetota; class Phycisphaerae; order Phycisphaerales; family Phycisphaeraceae; genus Algisphaera. The sequence goes on along the minus strand of JBCCWB010000010.1, from coordinate 6,026 downwards.
CGCGGTGTGGTAGCCGTTTTCTCGAAAGAAGGAACCGATGGTGTGCGAGTTGGCCAGGGCTTCGTTCTTCCACCACGTGTCGAACCAGAGGCTGCCGGAGTTGTGGCCGTGGATACCGGTCATCAGGCTTGCACGCGAGGGGGCGCAGATGGCGGTGGTGCAGTAGGCGTGGGTGAAGCTGGTGCCGGTGGCGGCGAGCTTGGCGAGGTTGGGCGTGATGACCTGGGGGTGGCCGCCGTAGCCTTCGATCATGTCGTTCAGGTCATCGGAGATGATGAAGATGACGTTGGGGCGTTGGCTGCCGGGTTCCGCGGCTTGCAGGGTGGGGGCGAGCAGCAGCGTGGCAGCGAAGAGCGCGAGAATGAAACGCGGCATGGGAGTCCTCGAGAGAGACTTGGCGGTGAGGGTTCATGGCGATCTACGATCGCCCGCAAAACAGAAACGGAAATGGGATAGGTCAGTCGAACGGCGTCTTACCCTTGTAGAGCTTGGGCGGCTGTGTATCGAGGAAGGCTTGGAACTTGTCGGTCAGTTCCTTGGCGATCTCGGGATGCTCGCTGCTGAGGTCGGTCGTTTCGCCGATGTCGTTCGCGAGGTTGTACAGCTCTGGCTTGCCATCGACGTAGAGCTTCCAGTCGCCCTTGCGGACCGCCCCGCGGTCGCGGATGCTCCAGTAAAGGATGTCGTGCGGGTCGCCGTCTACTTCACCGTTGAGGTAGGGCAAGAGGTTGACGCCGTCGAGCTGGGTCGTCTCGGGGATGGGGATGCCGGCAGCCGCACAGAACGTGGGGTAGAGGTCCATGGTACTGACCGGACGTTCGTAGACCTGACCCGCTTGCAGGCCATCGGGCCAGCGGAGGATGTAAGGCACGCGGATGCCGCCCTCAGTGAACATGCCCTTGTGCCCACGCAGCGGGCCCGCGCTGCCGAGCAGTTCCTGCGGCCAATCGACCGGCCAGTCCACGCGGTAGGCAAACGATGGCCCGTTGTCACTAGCGAACGCCACGATCGTGTTGTCCGCGATACCCAGCCGATCCAACGCATCGAGCACCTTGCCGATGTTCTCGTCCATCGAGTACAGCATCGCGCCGTACATCTTGGTCGCTTCGGTCTCGAGGTGCTTCACCACTTCGCGGTGTTCGTTCTTGGCCTGCATCGGGCTGTGCGGCGCGTTGAAGGCGAGGTAGAGGAAGAAGGGGCTGCCCTTTTCGTGTTCACGCTCGATGAACTCCACCGACTGTCGGCCGAGCCGGTCGGTCAGGTATTCGTCCCCCTCACGCAGCGGGCCCCAGAAGATGCGTTTGTACGTACCGGGGGCGAGCATGTAGCCGACGCCTCCGTAGTAGCCCGACTCGTCGGGGAAGTAGTCCCCCGCGAACATCATGACCGAGTGGCCTTCATCGAAGGTCGTCTTCGGATAGCTCGACAGGTTGTACTTGCCGACGACCGCGCTGCGGTAGCCCGCGCCGGACAGCGTTTGGTGCACCATCTTGTGGGTGCTGGGCACGCGGTTCTTCTCGGGGGTGTCGCGTGGCTGGCCGTCTTGCAGATTGACGAACGCGTCCCACGTGCCCTGCACGCCGATGCGTTGCTGGTAGGCGCCCATCAGCAAGCCGTATCGGCTGGGCGCGCACGCCGGACCGGTGACGTAGCCGTCGGTAAACCGCACCCCCTCCGCCGCGAGGCGATCGATGTGGGGCGTCGGGACCAAGCCCGTGTCGCCGTAGGACCCCGCACAGCCGTAGCCCATATCGTCAGCGAAGATGAGGACGATATTGGGCTTTTCTGCGCTAGCAAGGCCTGTGAAAAAAAGGGTTAAGACTGAAAGTGTAAGAGAGAACCATCTGAACATGACTTGACTCCAAGGCATATGTTTGACGCAATTTATCAATATTTTACATATTTTTCGTCACGCGACCAGCGGAATTCCCCACCAATCAGATCAACGAACCGCACAGAAATATGCATTGGCCAAGCCCCAAACATTACGCCGTTTACTCGCTACCCGTGTGGTTCAGAATAGAAAGAAACCGCCAGCCCAGCGGTATACTCAACGCATGGACCTGATCAAAATCATCCTGGCTATCTTTCTGCCGCCCGTTGCGGTTCTCCTTCACAAGGGCTTGGGCCTGACGTTCGTCATCAACTTAATCCTGACCTTGCTGTTCGTCCTGCCCGGCACGATCCATGCGCTCTGGGTGATCATCAAGAAGTGACCACATCTCGTGCGGAATACCCGGCCGCAGTAGATCGATAGAGATCTCGGTTGCCCGTCAATGCAAGATCATGGCCGGTGCTTACCGACCTCGATTTTCTGGTTGGCTTCGATACCGCTGACGGTCTGCTCTGACCCGTCGCGCCAGACGATCTTCACGCTCTCAACTTGCGAATCACTACCCAGGCCGAAGTGTGCCGTGTTGAGCAGGCTCTGCGAAAACGCGGTCGCGCCGGAGCCGACGACACGCATCTGCGTACCCGAGGCCGAGATCAGCGAAAGCTTGGCACCGATCGGGTCCATGCCGGTCTCGTTTGAGTAGCCCACGCGGATCAGGATGTAGTTGTGGTTCTCAGGATCGGCCACCTCGTCCCGCAAGCGGTTGGCGAACAATCGCCACGAGCCACCCTCGTCGCCGCCGACCACATCGACATCGCCGTCGAAGTCATAATCGAACGCCACCCCCATGTCACCGTGCGCGACTGCGCCGAGGTCGTTGCCGCCGTGGTTGGTGAACGATTCGAAGCTGCCGTCGCCGCGATTGAGTAGCACCACATCCGGCACGCGTTTGCTCAGCCCGCCATAGCGGAAGACCATAAAGTCTTCGAGGCCATCGTTGTTGAAGTCGCCCGGCGTCACGCCACGACTAATCCCTGCGGTCTCGGGCGGCAGCACCGACGAGATATCGGTGAACACACCGTCATCGTTGCGCAGCAACAGGTCCGGCAGCTTAGGATCTTGCATCTTCCAGCCCGGCTCAAACGAATCGATCCCGCGGATCGAGCCCTGCATGGTCCAAGCGAGATTCGTGCTTTCCATGAAGTAAGCGAGCTTCCATTTCCGCTCACCCAGGTAGCCGAGGTACCAGCCGTTCTTGTCCATGACCTCGGGGAAGCCTTTGGATTCGTGGCCCCACACCCACTTCTTCAGCCGATCCGGTGGGTTCACTTTTTTCTTCTCTGCACCCAGGAAAATCGGCATCCCATCCGGCATCTTGTGGCCGCGGTCCACAATCGAGAAGTCGGTTAAGTGCAACGTATTGCCCGCTTCAAACGTGAGCGATTGAGTTTGCTTTTCCCACAGCTTGAACGCCACGTCCAGCTGATCGCAGCCGTCATCACACATCGCGATGTCGTGGATCAAGCCACCACGTGCCAGGTAGTAATCCAGGTCGCCATCGCCATCGATGTCGGCGTAGGCCACCGCGTTGACCCCACTCACATCACGCAAGGCCTCGGGCAAGACCTGCTCCCCGACGTCCACTAGCCCCATCTCCGGCAGGCCGCGATAGAACGAGAATCCCGCGTGCGGCCCAAACGTCAGCAAGTCCGGCCGCCGGTCCCCATCAAAATCCGTGACCAACGACTTCTCCGCATGGATGTTCTCGAAGACTTCGTTCTTGACGTATTCAAACGTGCCGTCGCCGAGGTTGCGGTACATGATGTTGCGCGGCCAATCGGGGCGGATGGTCTGCGGCGCATTCACAGTAACACAGTCCAGGTAGCCATCCAGATCAAGGTCCAACCACCGCACCGCCCTGCCGCGCGCCCCCATCTCCGAGATCCCCGCGGGCACGGTGACATCGGTGAATCCCTCTTCGCCATCGTTGCGCAGCATGCGTGGCGGTTGCGGCTTGCTCCCGCTGCCGCCGCCCAACGAGATCAGCGCATCAAGGTCGCCGTCGCGGTCGAAGTCGCCCGGAGCCACGCCGTGGATGTCGGCGATGCGGAACATGTCTTTCTCTTGAGTGAAGTGGCCGTTCTCATGCCCGCGGAAGAACATCACCGGGCTCTGGTTGTGGTCGAACACCGCCACGTCGTACCAGCCGTCGTTGTCAAAATCCGCGATCGACGGTCCGCCGTACTTGGTGTTGGGCTTGGTGACCAGACCGACGTGGGCCGACACATCAAAGAACAACACCGGCCTTTCATCCGACAGCACCACCTCGCCAGCAGCGGGAGCAGAGAGTAACGAACAGGTTAAAAGGCACGAAAGCAGGGGTAGAGCAGGCTTCATGCACGCATTTTACGCAATCGCGCATTCCAAGCAATATTTTGCGCACCAATAAACAAATTTAGCGACTGCACCAAACTCACCGATCAGACCTGACCGTCTAGCACAATCTACCCCGAGACCGCCCGGGGCATGGGCTCGCCACACTCGGGGCATGCCGATTGGCCGTGGCTGCCGCTGAGGTCGTAGTCGCAAGCCAGACAGTAACGCTGGGTTGCGGCGGGGCTCTCGGTAGCCTTCACCAGTTGCCGGGCATCAATCTGTTGGATCACACGGATCACGAGGATCCCGGCCACCGCGGCCACCAGACCCGACACAATGCCCGTCCAGGACGAAGCGTGGGCGATCTGGTGATTGCTACTCCCTCCCATCTGGACGTCGATTTGGTCCGCGATGCCCGAGATGATCCACACTGCCCACCACCATGCGATCAGCGTGGTCTTGCAACTGCCCCGCCAATCGTCGGGGCCGAGATCCGGGTCGCTGGCTTCATAGATTTCCTTGGTCGCCTCGTAGGGCTTGAACAAGTTCGCCAGCGGGATGAACCACCAACCCACCGACCAGCCCGGCGAAATTCGCATCCCCTCCGCCCCCAGGGCTCGTGCGTTCTTGCTCGCCCGAAAGATCCAGCAACAGAACAACACCACCGTTGTGATGCCCACCAGAATCATCCCCACCCCGAGCAAGATCGCTGCGTAGCCCACCAGCTCTTCGCCCGGAGCATAGGCTGCATCGTAGTTGTAGAAATCGGGATACATCACCCCGATAACCGCTGAGATCGCGGCATAAAGCACGTTCATGATCAACCCCGCCACCAGAAAACCAATCAACGTCGGCCGCAACACACGCGGCGGGCGGAAGTGATACACCTCTGACATCTTCGAACTCCCGAAAAAGAAAGGACAAACGCAAAGAGTTGCCACCGCAATGTAGCGATCCGCCGAACGTCCCGCCAGCATTTCTAGCTATTCAGCAACGAAGACTCCAGACAGATCACCCCATCAGCCGCCTTTAGACACCTCTTCACCCACGAGGCCTCGAGCCCTGCCTCACTTTTTCGCTGTTGCTTAACCCGAGCGCACCGCGCACACTGAGAACCGGATCAAGTGCAAACCGGGAAAGGACCGCCCTCATGTCTCGCAACCTCGGCATCCTCACCTCCGGCGGCGACTGCCCCGGGCTCAACGCCGCCATCCGTGGGGTGTGCAAGCCCGCGATCAACCTCTTCGACTTCCAGGCCATCGGCTTCCGCGATGGCTTTCGCGGCCTCATGCAAGACCGCACGCTCCGCCTCGACGACGAGCTCCTCTCAGGCATCCTCACCCAGGGCGGCACGATCCTCGGCACCTCACGCGACAAGCCCAACAAGATGCCCGTCGGCGATCAGGTCCTGGACATGACCAACGTCATGGTCGAGACATACGAGCGCCACCACCTCGACGCCCTGATCTGCCTCGGCGGGGGCGGCACGCAGAAGAACGCCAAGCTGCTGATGGACAAGGGGCTCAACGTCATCACCCTGCCCAAGACCATCGACAACGACGTGGGCCTGACCGACATCACCTTCGGCTTCGACACTGCGCTCGAAATCGCCACCGACGCGATCGACAAGCTCCACTCCACCGCGACCAGCCACCACCGCATCATCGTGGTCGAGATCATGGGCCACCGCGCCGGTTGGCTCGCGCTGGGCGCGGGCGTCGCGGGCGGGGCCGACGTGGTGCTGATCCCCGAGATCCCTTACGACCTCGAACGTGTCGCCGAAGCGATCAAGAAACGTACCAAGAGTGGGAAGCGT
>JBCCWB010000009.1:0-32006 GCA_039194345.1 Planctomycetota bacterium | reverse complement strand
TTCCGCAGCATGTAGCCGTGGTAAAACGCGATCATCGCCAGCATGAAGACCGCGACCAAGAGCGTGTAGAACCGGGCGTACCGCGACAGTTCGATGTGCCACTGCGAAAACGTGATCAGCGCCGCCAGCGCCCAGCCCGTCGCCGGGTTCACCAGCGTTCGGCCGAACCACCACGCGATCGGGATGCACAACACCCCGAACGCCGCCGCGGGCAGCCGCATCGAGAACGGGCTCAGCCCCAGCAGCTGCGCACACCACGCTTCGAGGTACAAGAAGATCGGCGCCCGGGTGTAGGCGTGGCCCGACTCGAGCTTCGGCACGCCGTGCTCCAGGATGCCCTTGACCCCCAGCAACTGATACCCCTCGTCGACCTGATACGTCAGTTCGCCGAGGTTCACGAACCGTACCAGCGCTCCCACCACGATCAGCAACAACATCGCCACGGGCGCGACCCATCCGGGCAGGCCACGCGATGGGTCCAACATCTCGGCCGAAGCTGTTTGCTCGGTCTGCCGCTTACTCGGTGGTACGTCGCTGGCCATCGTGTTGCCCCTAGATCCCTTTGCCATACGCACGGCCTGCTTCGCACGGCCCTCATCCGGACCCAAACCGTACCGCATTGTTAGTTGAAGCGCCTTGTTTTATCGAGTGGTCGCGGGACGGGCCACCGAAGGCGTCTCGGCGTCGTCTCCCTCCGCCGACGGCTCGATCACCGCGCCGCGTTCGGGCTGGCCACGATCCACCGCCAGCCAGACTCCGCCCCAGATCGCGACCCACGCCACGGTAACCCGCGACATGAGCTGCGCGGTCAGACCCGCTTCCTTCGGCACGTCGTACATCTCCATGAGCACGATGAACGCCCCGTCGACCAGCCCCCAGCCGCCGAGGCTGATCGGCAGCATCCCGATCACCATCGTCGCCGCCGCGACCACCGCGATCTGGCTGAACGTCACGTCATAACCCAAGCCCCGTACCAGCAGCCAGAAGATCAAGATCCGCATGACGTGGAACCAGAACGACAGCAACATCGCCCAGATCACGGTCCAGAACTGGCGGTTGTAGTCGTCGGCGTAAAGCACCAGGCTCCGCACCGGGCTCGGGCAGTATTTCATCTCGGCGACCTTGCCGAACCAGCCCGCGAACCAGCAGACGCCGGCGACCCCCATGCCCGCTGCCCAACACACGCCGACGATCAGGCTCCAGAACGAAAGCTCGTTACCGCTGGCCGCGTAGTCCAGGCCCGCGCCGATCGTACCCATGATAAGCAACGCCGAAAGCCCGGTCGCCCGCTCGACGAACACCGGCAACACCGCGCACGCACGGTGCTTGCCGTTACCCAGCGTTTGGTAGATGCGGTAGCCGTCGCCGCCAATCATCGACGGCAGAAACTGATTGAAGAACGCCGCGATCACGTACCACTTGTACAGCAGCCAGAAGCGGTACTTCAGGCTGTGGACCCGTAGCAACATCTGCCACTTCCACACGCTGGGAAACAGCATCGCCCACCACAAAAGCACCACGACGGCGATCGCCCCCCATGTGTATCGGTCCAGGTTCTCGACGAAACCGTCCCACTCCACCTGCGTGACAATCCAGCCCACCAGCACCGAGGTGACAACGAACTTCAACCCCAGCTTCAACCACTTCTTCAGCGGTTGCGCTTTGGGGGCCGAGGTTTCTTCGGCGGCTTCATCGATGGACTGGGGCTCGGCATTCATGGGGTGGACACGATATCGGGGGCAAACATCGCTTCATGCGAAGCCTTCACATGCTCGAGCATCGCCAGCTGTTCGGGCGTGCGCTCGGGCTTTTCACCGGTAAGCAGACCCTGCTCGAAGTACCAGTCGGCGGTCGCCAATACGCCGTGCGCCACGCTGACCTGGGGGTTGTAACCCATGTCCTGTACAGCACGGCTGTGATCAAAATTGCGGTCGTGGGTGAAGAAGTGCACGCGACGCGGGTGAAGCGGCGGATCGATCCCCAGCGGCTTGCAGATACCCAAGCAGAGATGGCTCACCGCGAGCACGGGCCACAGGGGCACGCGCTTGGTCGGACGCGGGACGCCCACGGCATCCGCGACGAGGTCGGCGTAGTCGTTGAGATAGATCGGATCGGGTCCGCCGATGATGTACGTCCCGCCGACCGCGTTGGGGTGTTCGCCGCAGAGGCGGAAGCCCTGGGTCAGGTCGTCGGCATAAACCGGGTGGTTCCACACCTTGCCGCTGCCGACCATCCGCCACTTGCCGGTCTGGATCAGCTTGTACATCTTGAGCATGCGCAGGTCGCCGATGCCGTACATCGACGCGGGCCGCACCACGACGCCGGGGAAGCCCTTCTTCATCGCGTCGCGGAAGATCTCTTCGCCTTCGAGTTTCGTAACCTGGTACTCGTCGCCGGGGTTGAACGGCGAGTCTTCGTTGCAGGGGATTTCGAGGTTGTGGCCGTGGACGCCCGCGGTGGTGCAGTGCACGACGCGCTCAACGTCGTACTTGCGGCTGGCATCGAGCATGTAGTTCGTGCCGTTGACGTGGACGTCGCGGTTGCCCTTCAGTCCGGCGTTGGCGTCACGGAACGGCGAGGCGAGGTTGTACACCACCTTCGCGCCACGGATCGAGGCGTCGACGTCTTCGGCCGACTTCAGGTCGCCGCGCACGATTTCGACGCCCCACGTTTCTGCGGCTTTCGTATCCGACGTCGGCCGGGCCAAGATCCGCACCCGCTTACCGGACTTGGCCAATGCCTCGGCCAACGCGCCGCCCGCAAAACCGGTGGCCCCGAAGACCAAGGCGTCTACTTCGTATCCAGATGATTCCACACTCAACGCGTCTGCTCCAATCCCAAATCACGGATTATTCGGACCCTCGCGGCCCTTTAGTCCAGTGAAGTTTTCGTCTATCTATCTCTGTATCGGTGGTTTGCACCATGGATACGCAGCCCCAACCCAGAAATTGCACCCCACGTTACGACAAGCGATCGGCGGGTTAAAAACTCGCAAAAATCGCTCTCGTCGGCTGCCTGTTTCAAGCTCCATCCGCCGAAGCAGCCCCGACCAGTGCTTCCATGGCGGGTGTTGGCTCCCCAGCCGCGGTCTCTCGCGCCAAGCCGTCGTAGAGCTCCGCCATCCGGCGGCAGTGGGCGTCGTAGGTGAAATCGGCCTCGACAAACGCCCGCCCCGCCGCACCGAGCTTGGCCCGCAGTTCCGGGTCAGTAGCCAGTTTCCCGATTGCCTCGGCAAACGCTTCGGGCGTGGCGTCGGCGAGCATGCATACGCTCGAATCCACGACCTGATTGTGCGTGAGCAGGTCGGTCAGCAACACCGGTCGGCCCGAGTGCATGTACGGAAAAATCTTCTGCGGGGTGTTGATGCCTTTGGTCCGCGGAGCGGTCAGGATGTCGGCCTCGGCCAAGATCTCGTCGAGCTGATCTGCCGGCCAACGCCCCATCACATGGGCCCGGCCCGACAACCCCATGGTCTTGACCCGGTTGCGGTAGTCGGCGATGTCCGGGTCGCTGCCGCCGACGACAACGAGGTCGATATCGACGCCCTGCTCAATCGCCTTGGCGTATCCGTCCAGCAGCAGGTCCACCCCTTGATAACTTTCCAGGTTGCCGACATACATCAGAATCGGCCGCCCCTCAGGAATGTTGAGTTTCTCACGCAGGAAGCCGGTGGCTTGTCGATCCGGGTCGGCGAGCTGCGAGATGTCGTGCAACACCACTACCCGCTTCGCCCCCGCCTCCTGGGCCAAGTCGGCCAGCGCGTTGCACACCGGGGCGCAGGTCGCCGCGCCACGGATCGCCTTGGCTTCGCACCAGTTGAAGAACCGAGCGAACGGCTTGAGGTAGCCCTTCTTCTCGATGAGCTGCTGAGCAATGGACGAGTCCATGTCGTAGATGTACGGCGTACCAAATAACCGCTTGAACAACATCGCGATGAAGACCATCTCCTCACCGGCGTGGATCACATCTGGCTTAACACGTCGGTGTACGCCCCAAGCCAGTTTGATCAGCCAGAGGTCAGCGATCAGCTTCTTGGCCGAGAAGCCCGGCCCGATGGTGCCCAGCCACTTGGGGTATTGCGCGCGATTAATCTTGACGTTTTTATAGCTACGCTCTTCACCCTCGCGGTATACACACAGGTCCACCGTGAGACCCAAATCACTCAACGAATGCATCATGTAATCGACGCAGATGGGGGTACCGCGTTCGACGTAAAAAGGATGGGGAGCTAGGTATTGAACCTTCACTGTGAACCTCCTGCTTGAGGAACATCGGGCGACCCCGTTCCAGCCAATGCGGGCTCTCGAGAATCAGCGGGTTGTTCGAAGGGCCGGTACCCGATGGCCCGGCAGCAGGCTTCGATGGCTGAGGTGTCGTACCGCAACTCGGGACCGAGCTTCTCGGCCAAACGTCGGCCGACGTCTGGGTCGCGTGCCCAGGCCGTACGGCGAATGAGTAAGTCGTCGAGTCGCCGTACCGATTCTTCGGCACAAAGTTGACGGGCGGTATCCACCACATCTGCCCACGGTGCCGACTCCACATCGCTGCCGTCGGCTAACGCCAAACCGCCTAGACCTGAAGGACGGCGCATGGGCTTTGCCGTCGTCCCGGGCATCGCCTTGACCAGCGTGTGCTCGGCAACGAGGCGGGCCGTCGTGTACTTCACCCCCGACACACTCCACAATCCCTTCGGACCGCTTGCCGAAGCGTGGTCGTGGAGGACCGGGTGATCGGTGGTCTCGGCATCGCCTTCGTTGGCCACCGGCAGCAGCCCGGGGTAGACCCGCAAGACCTGATCGGTGCGCAAGTCGAGGCCTGGGACCGCGCGGTTCACTTGATCGATGTAATCCGCAACCAACGGACGGAGATAAGCATCGAACGCCGAGCCGGTTCGTTGATCCGGCGGCGGTGCGGGCGTGTGGTAGGTGCCGCCCAGGAGCTTACCGCCTTCATGATGCAGGAAGAATGTACGTGCCCCGGGTTCTTTCGCCGTGACCGCAACCGCGCAGTCCGACATCGGCTCACGGTCGAACAGCACGTTGAACGCCAAGCCAGGCTTGAAAAGCCCGTCATACTTCGAACCCATGGCTTCAGCGGTTTCGTTGCACCACGGGCCCGCCGCGTTGACCACGGTATCGGCCTCGAACCGCAATTCCTCGCCCGACTCGATGTCGCGAGCCTGCACCGCGGCAACCCGGCCATCTTTAGTCTCCAGCCCGGTGGCTTCGACGTAATTCAACAACGTCGCGCCACAGGCCGACGCCCAACGGCAGAGCTCCATCATGACGCGCTGGGAATTGATCATCTGACCATCCTCCCACAGCGCGGTGCCCTTCAGCCCGTCGCGATCAACCAACGGAAAACGATCGGCCGTGGCCTGGGCAGAGATCACCTTGGCTCGGCCCAAATGATGGGATTCTTGCACGCCCACGTTCCGCCGACACGACATCGCGTCGTTCATCCGAAGCGCTACCTGAAACACCGAAGCCCGCCGCAGCCCGTCGCCGTAGAGCGGCATCATGCAAGGCAAAACCTGCGTCACATCCGGGAAGTGCTGGAGGAACCATCGGCGTTCGCCAACCGATTCATAGAACCGCTTCAGGTCCATCTTCTGCAGGTAGCGCAGCCCGCCGTGGAGGATGCGCAGCGAGTTGAATGAGACCTCGCCGCCGAAGTCGCCTCGCTCAAGCATGACCACGCGTTTGCCGCGTTGGGCCGCTTCGAGCGCTAGGCAGGCTCCGTAGATGCCTCCCCCAACAACCACGAGGTCATGATGGGTCGACATCGCTGCCGCGAGGTCGCGTTGGATGTTCACGGCTGTTTGGTTCGTGGCTTCACTCATGGCAGACGCACCCCGATCTGCTGGGCAATCCCTGTCGCGAGGCCAACCCGCGCGCCGAAAGTCGTTGGTGTCGGGCCCGCCGCCCGCAACGCGTCGACCACCCGGTCCGCCCAGCCGCCGTCGAAGTCCGTTCCACCCGGGACGTCCAGCACAACGCCCCAGCAACCCGCACGACGCTGGCCCATCCCGGTCCGCAACGGGTCGGAGCCCACCAGCACCGTCCGGCCCTTCGCGCCAGCCAACTTCAAGAGCTTCTGCTCACCGAGGCCCACCCGCCCACTGTTGTCGCCATAGGCCAAGTCGGTGGGTCCGTCTTCGATGAGGCGGCGAATCTTCTCGCCCCGCCCCCCGGTCCACTTGCCCACGCCGTACACCAGCACCGTCAGCCCCCCCGCCGTCCGTGCCGCTTGAACCGCCTCGTCGAAAGGCTGGCCGTCGCCGAGGTCCACCGGGCGGCCGATCGAAACGACCTCCAGCCCGTCGTCGCATTTCACCTGTCGGCCCGCAATCAGTCCGATGACCCGGCCGTCGCCGCGTGTCGCCCGCAAGCCGTACTCTCCCGCGGATTCAATCATCCAGTCGCCCACCTGCCCCGCATCGGCGAGTCGGCCGAAGCCGTCGGTTCCCTGTACATCCGTCAGACACAGGACACCTACACCCGCACCCGCTTTCTCAAAGTGATCGTTCGCCGCATCGAGAAACACCTCGGCGTCGTGCTCGTCGTGCAGGTGAACGTGCGTGTCGATCCACAACCGCACCGCATCCTCGGGCGGGGTCGGCTCTCGACCGGCTGCCGCAGCAGCGTCGGATGGAATCGAGTCGGTGGCGAGCAAAACAGGTTCCTTTGGTCAGGCCGCGCTGGTGACGTTATCGTTCGGCGCGGTCGCGGGGGACGTCGGCTCAGGCTTGTTCGTACCGCTGTACGAGTTCCGGATCTTGTAAGGCCGCAGCGATTGGCTTTCGTAGTAGATCCGAACCATCAGCTCGGACAGCACGCCCATCATCAGGATGATCACGCTGATCAGGAAAGTCATCATCGAGAACAGCAAGAAGATGTTGCGGTTCAAGCTCAACGGCTGACCATTCTCGGTCCACATCACACCCAGCTTCTGCAACACCGCCACGACAAACGCGGTGAACGACACGGCCACCGTGATCGCTGCGAGCTTGCCGAAGAAGTAGATCGGCTTGGTGCCATAGTCGCCAAGGAACTTCACGGTCAAAAGGTCGAGCAAGACCTTGAAGGTCCGCTTCAGGCCGTACTTGCTGCTGCCGAACTCGCGGGCCCGGTGGTTGACGACCTGGTCGGTGACGCGGGCGCCGCGCCACTTGCAGATCGCCGGGAGGAAGCGGTGCATCTCGCCGTAGAGCGTGACGTCTTTGAGCACCTGGGCACGGTAGGCCTTGAGCGAACAACCGAAGTCATTGATCTCGGTGGTCCAGGTCAGGTGCTTGATGATACGGTTGGCGATCTTGCTGGGGAACTTACGGAGCACCGCGCCGTCTTTGCGGTCTTTACGCCAGCCGCTGACGATGTCCCACTTGCCGGGTGCTTCGCCGTTCTCGTCGAGCTTGGCCACGAGCTTGGGGATGTCGGCCGGGTCGTTCTGCAGGTCGCCGTCCATGGGCACGATGACTTCGCCGCGGGCCGCGTCGAAGCCCGCCGCCATCGCTGCGGTTTGCCCGAAGTTGCGCATCAGTTCGATGACCGTGGCGCGGGGGTCGTCCTTGGTCACCTCGAGCAGGCGAGGCACCGACTCGTCCCACGATCCATCGCTGACGAAGATCACCTCGTAGCGGTACGCACCGGCGTCCATCACCGCGGCGATCTCTTCGTAGAGCTTCTTGACGCTGTCTTCTTCGTTGAATACCGGCACGCAGATCGACACGTCGAAGTCGTACTGGAGTTCTTCTGTCCGTCGGTTCGTTTCATCCATGGTCTGCCCCCAAAGGCAATGGGCCGTCACGCTCGGCCGGTGCTGATTGAAGTTCTGAAGTTTGTTCCGGGGCGGGCGGCCCGTCGTTGAATCGCTTGCGGTTGGCTTCGTCGATGTCGGCCGTGGCGGCGTGCTTGCCTTTGACCAGGCAGGCCCACTGGTACACCCGGAGGTATTTGCGGAATCCCAGGTCGTCGTAGCGCTGCTGCCCGGTGAGCATGGCTTTCAGATAGCCCCACCACATCGCGAGCCCGCCCACAACGACCGGCGGCCGACTCATGCGGAACACCGCGCTGGCGGTCATGTACGTCAAACCCGTGCCCATGAACCATTGGCCGAAGCCGTGACGCATCCGGCCGGTGAAGATGCCTTTGTGGCTCGACCCCATCGGCCGCAGGTGCAGGAACCGAAGCTCGGGATCGTCCCACGAGCACGCCACCCAGCCGTTCATCCGGCAGCGGTGGCAGTCGATGCCGTCCCACATCACCTGACGCACAAAACCGCCGACGTCTCGGAAACAATCGGTGCGGTAGAACTTGATCATGCCCACCGACATCTCGTCGCCGCAGGCCTCGGAGATCAGTTCGCCGTCGAAGGTTTTGTCGGTGTTGGACGGGCCGGGGAAGTAGGCTTTGCCCGAGCAGGTGCCGAGGCGGGCGTCGAGCTCCATCCCCTGCATCAGGATCTCGAAGTAACGCGGCGGCAGATCGAGGTCAAGATCGATCTTGCAGACGTAGTCAAAGTCGTCGGGGTTGATCTGATCGTAGCCGGCGTAAAACGCATCGATCACGCCGGGACCGACCTTACGGACGCCGCGGTTTTCGCGGGTGACGATCTGGATGAAGTCGTACTTCGCGGCATACCCAGCGAGGATGGCGGGCGTCTCGTCGGTGCTGCCGTCGTCGACGATGACCCAACGCGTCGGCGGGACGCTCTGGGTGCACACGCTCTCGAGCGTCCGGCGGGCGAACTCCGCTTCGTCGCGCGTCGGGCTGATCAGGCAGTATCGTCGGCTGGGTTCAGGCATGGTGGGTCGCCCCCCTCACGTCTTGGGGAGCCGAATTAAGCTTTTTCTCGGACGCACGCTGCGTCGCGGCAGCGGCGAAGGCGGCCTCCAATCGGTCGAGGTTCACCGACATCGAAAACTCTTCAGCCACGCGAGCCCTGCCCGCGTCAGCCAAACGCTTCCGAAGCGACGGGTCACGCGACAAGCGCACCAACACCTCGCCTAACTCATCGACCGCCCCGGGCTGCACCATCAATCCGGTCTTATTATCGGCCACCAACTCGCGGATCGTCTCGAGGTCCCCGCTGACCACACACACGTTGCGGGCCATCGCTTCCATGAGCACCACCGGGATGCCATCACGGTCGCCGTCTGCCGCTTCCTGACAGGGCAACACGAACACGTCCGCCTGCCCCATCATCTCCCGCACCACGTGGTTCGGCTGCGCCCCCGCAAACGTAATCCGGTCGGCCACGCCCAGCTCATCCGCCAATGCTTGGAGGTTCGCCATCTCGGGACCGTCGCCGACGAGATTGAGTTGCACCTCCGGCACATCCGCCATCGCGCGGATCAAAACATCAAACCCTTTCTTAGGCACCAGCCGTCCCACGCCAAGAAGCGAGGCGGCTCCGCCGCCGGACTCGCGAGGCTCGACAGCCGTGAACTCCCGCATGTCCACCCCGCAGCGAATCACGGGCAACTGCGCGTCACCAAGCCCCGGCACAATCTCCCGGTAGAACCCGCGGTGCCACTCGCTGATGCACGAGACAAACGCGGCGCGTTCGAGTTTGGTCTTGAGAGCCGAGCGGTCGCGGAACAGGTCCGCCGCGTGGCCGGTGAAGCTGAACGGCACACCCAGCGACTGGGCGCACGCCATCGCAACCGTCGTCGGCACGTGGGCCATGTGGGCATGGATATGCGTAATGCCCAGATCACGCACTCGATAAGCGAGCGCATCCCCAGCTTCACACTGATACAGATGTTTCATTAAATAACCTGGCGATACATCACTTAAACCTCCAGGCCAATTGAATTTGCCAAGGCGTATCGAATCACGCATCACCGCTGCTTTACCCGCCAGCCCCGAGCCATAAACCGAAATCGCTTCCGCTGACAGCGCATCGAGACGAAGGTCGCCCAGATCACGCTCAGGCATGTGTACTGATGCAACACTGACTTTGACGCCGCGATCGCGCAGCCCGAGCACCTCGCGGTACACGAACGTCTCGCTGCGCTTGGGCAGGATCGAGCCGACATACAGGATGTGCGGGGTAGAAGCGCTCACGCCGTCGCGCCCTCCGCGGATTTGTATTCGATGATCTTGGCTTGTTTGCCGAGCTTGTGGTTCTTCCAAAAAGTAAGCAAACCGATGCCGTTAGCGAGCTTGCCTACAACAGTAAAGCACGCATATCGAAACGCATGGGTAAACGAATCACCTTTGCGCTTTCGATAAACCAGAACCTTAATCAACAGTGTCAAATAACCGAGTAATGCTAACTCCCAAAACACACTTGGTCCGTACCACCATGGGCTGGGTACCGTGAATGTGATCAGCAGACAGATCAGACTCACCACGGGAAGCCCGACACCCCAAAACACAATACTCCGCACCTGCTTCACGTTGTGCCCATCGGTCTTGCCGTGCATCGCGGCACCCTGGGCGTAGGCATGGCCGGCCCGGACGTTGCGTTTCCACCACTGGCTGAACTTCGTCATCGCCGCGTCGTGCAGGGTCATCTCGGCGTCGAGCCGTTCGATGGTCCAGCCCGCCTGACGCAGACGCACGCACATCTCGGGCTCTTCCCCCGCGATGACGGTGGGGTTGTACCCGCCGACCTCACGCAGCGCCTCGGCGCGGAACAGCGCATCGCCACCGCAGGACTTGGCCATTCCGATGGGTGTATCCCACTCCATGTCGGTCAGGCGGTTGTAGATCGTCGCATCGGGGAAGCGTTCACGGCGACGCCCGCAGGCCACGGCGAATTTCGGATTCGCGTCGAGATAGACCGCCGCGGTTTCGAGCCAGCCGTCGACGACCTCGCAGTCGCCATCAATCATCTGGACGTACTGCACCTCAGGCAGCAACTCTTGCAGGCGGGCAAAACCCTCGTTGCGGGCGCGGGCGGCGGTGAAGGGGATCGACAGGTCGAGGTCCACGACATCGACGCCGAGCGACCGGGCGAGTTCGACGCTGCCGTCGGTTGAGCCGGAGTCGACGTAGACGACCTGGGCCACTTTGCCGACGACCGACTCGAGGCAGAGACGCAGGCGTTCGCCCTCGTTCCGACCGATCGCGATCACGCCGATCGGGTTCGTCGCGGTCGCGGTGGCTTTCGCCGAATCGTCGGAGCGTTCGGGTTGGGGCATCGGGGCATCGCTCATGCCGACACCTCCTCGGAAGTCGTTTGCTGCTCGGCGGGCTCTTCACGCGGGGCGATGATCTTCGCGGGGATGCCCACAGCTGTCGCCCCGGCGGGGATATCTTTCAGCACCACTGCGTTCGCCCCGACACTCGAGCCGTCACCCAAATGAACGCCGCCTAGGACGGCCGCACCGGCCCCGATGCTCACACCTTTGCCGAGGACCGGGGCCAGGTCGGGCTGGTCTTCCCGGCGGATGCCGAGAGTGACGCCCTGGCGGATCACGCAGTCGTCGCCGATGACCGCGTTGCCGTGGATCACGATGCCGGACTGGTGCTCGACCACGACCCGCCGACCGACTTTGGCGGAGTACGGCAGCTCGATGCCGTAGACGTTGCGCACCCGGCGGTGGAGCATGCGGTAGAAGATGCTGAACGGGGCGCGGACCAGCTTGTTCTTGATCCCCATGCGCCAGACGCCGAAGCGGTGGACCGCCACGGCGCGGAAGCCCGGCCGCGTCCAGTCACGACGGTGGGCCGTGTGGTCTTCGCGGATCTGGGCCCAGAGGCCGAGGTTGTGGTCCTGATCGTTCATGATGGCAGTACGCGGGAGAGCCGCGGCGGTTCAGGTTTTGAAACCTCGCACAAAAACACTATGTCGGACAAAATCGCCCAGGAGTTTTTCGGGGTCGCGGTCGGGTAGGCCGGTGAGCTTGACGCGGGTGCGCCAAAGCGAAAAACCTAGGATCCACGCGGCGTCGGCGAGGACGGCCGCGAGCTTGCCGTGGTTCTTCACGAAGTAGCGCTTGCGCGATTCGAACCAATACGCGGGGCGACGCTTGGCGGGTTTGGCGGTGTCGTTCTTGGACGTCACGCCCGACGCCTGTCCGACCAGGTGCACGACTCGGCTGGCGGGAACGTACCACGCCTCGAATCCCGCTCGCTGGGCGGCCAGACAAAAGTCGGTCTCTTCGAAATACATGAAGTAGTCGTCATCCAGCGAGCCCACCGCATCGAACACCTCAAGGCGAACAACAAGGCTCGCGCCGGCTAACCAATCGCAGCGGTGCGGCTCGTCACTGACGGGCATCGCGACCAGCTTGTTCTTGAGCAGTTTGCTCACCACACCGAGGCGCAGCGTGTTCTCGAGTTGGCTGGCGATGGAGGGAAAGCGGAAGGCTGATTGCTGCGGCGTAGTGTCGGGGTCTTCGAGTCGGCTGCCCGCAAGCCCCACCTCGGGGTGCTCGTCCATAAACCGCAGCAACTCGACGATCGCGCCGGGGCGGACCACCGTGTCGGGGTTGAGCAGCAGGATGAAATCGGGTGCAGGCGACTCAGCCAACGCGGGAACGATCGCGGCGTTGTTGCCCCCCGCGAACCCGGCGTTGTCTTCACGTACATCCAGCGTGACCCACGGCGACCAGCCGTGCTGATCGATGGCCTGCTGTAACTGCTCGGCAGAATCGTCACCGCTGCCGCCTTCAACGACGACCACGTGCGCACCGGGCAACGCCTTCAGCTCCGGCTCAAGCGAAGCGAGACAGTCGATGGTCAGATCCGGCGTGCGGAAATTCACGATCACGATACGGATCGTGGTCGCGGGATCGGCCGCCGCACGAACACTGCGGTCAGCGTTCGACGCCGTCGATGAATCGGCCGGGATGGACGGCGAGGTTTCGATCACGTCGCCCCCCCAAGCGGCCGATCGCGATCGATCGGCGGGTCAACCAAGATCAGCGGCTCATCGCTATCCAGCCCGTCATCGGCCTCGTCTTCGAGGTCGCCAGACGAGGGCAAAGACGAACCCGTGTTTAGAGGCTGGGTGCTTTTCACCGGCGTCCGGGAGATGTTGGTGGCCAGGGTGGCGACGGCCCCCACCGCCACGATGAAGACCGGGTTTTCCATGGCGTTCAGCATGCAGTCCATGACGTAGAGCATGATGATCATGGCCAGGCCGGTGATCGGGGCGTAGCGCGGGTCGCACCATTCCTTGGGCTTCATCTTCGTGAGAAGCAGGAACGGCGGGATCAGTTTGTAAGCGAACATCGCCGTGAGACCGATGATGCCGCCGTCACCGAACGTGCCGACCCAGAGACTGTCGGGCACCGCCCGCGAGTTGTACTTGGGGAGGTACACCTGGAACGCGTCCCCCCAGCCGCCCCAACCGAGTAGCGGTTTCTCCAGAGTCCGGCCGACGATCGCGTTTTCGTGGTCCAAGCGGTATTGCAGCGAGGAGACCCGATCTTCGAGGAAGGGGAACACCGCGGCCATGTTTTCGGAGACGGTTTCACCGGTAAACAAGCCCGTGACCCGCAAGATCAGATAAACGGGAACACCACAGACGATGGTGTAGAGCAACACCTTGGTCCCCAGGTAACGCACGGCCAGCATCGACACCATCAAGACCAAGAACAGCCCGACTGCGCCGGTACTTTTACAGAGCACCGCCGTAATTAGCGTGAGCATCGCGATCAGCCCCATCGGCACGCCAAATATCTTCTTGACCGCCTTGGTCCGCCACAGCCAGAACGCCATCGCCGCGGTCGTGGTCATCCACACACCTACCATTAGGCCGTGCCGCATGAAGACCATCGGCCGCCAGCCGTCCCACCGCTTGACTTGCTGCCAGTCGGTGATCGAGCGGAAGCCGTAGATCATCTCGTGCAATTGCGGACTCATACGGATCTCGTACAAACACAAGGGCACATAGAGCAGACCACCGATTAAAACCCCCATCGCAAATTCTTTGGCGTCCTCGGGGGTTTGGAAGTACAGCCGGCCGATGAGATAAGGCAAGCCGTGTGCGATCGCTTTGTGCACGACTGCAGACGCGCCGTCATAGATCCCCAGATCGTTGGTGATTGACGAGAAAAACGGGCTTATCACAAAGACCGCCATCGGGATGTCGATGAGTTTGGGCGTAAAGTTCAGCACCCGGCTCTTGGGGTCGAGGATCAGCGCACCCAGGATGATGCCGTAGGACGTTGCGGTCACCCGCGAGAAGTCGGGCATCAACGGCACGCTATACGCCAGCTGCGGCAGGAACAGCCACGAACCAATCAACGCGATCACCACCGCCCGGCGAGGGGGCATGATGACAAACAAGACTAAAACCAGGGGGACCCAGCCCCACAGCACCGCTTGGGCTATCTGGTACATGCCAACTCCTTTCGGCCGCCATCTGTTTGCCCCGCCGCTTGGCGCAGCGACCGCTCAAACGCGTCGGTCGCGTGGTCCCACGTGTATTGGGTGGCGGTGGCATAAGCCTGGTCGGACATCGCCCGCCACACCGCGTTGTCTTGCCGGGTGATATCGAGGATCGCTTGGGCCATGCCGTCGATGTCTTCCATGTCAACCATCACGCCGCCGCCCTGCCCGACCAGTTCGGGAGCCGCACCCGCGGGGGTCGCGATGACGGGCGTTCGGCAAGCCATGGCTTCCAAGATCGGCAAACCGAACCCCTCACATCGGCTGGCAAACAGCCACGCGTCACAAGCGGAGTAGACCTCGCGGATCGTGTCCTGGGTTGGGTCCTGCTCGTAGCGGGCACCCTCAGGCAGCGGCATATCGTGGTACGGATGGTCCTTGCCAAACGCCACGAGCTCAAGCTCGGGCAGCTGCTGCCGGGCCTTCTCGTAAGCGGCAAGCGAGACATCAGCACCCTTGAAATGCGAGTCTGAATACATCAGCCCAACCGTAGGCTTGGCCTGCTTGCTGCGCGGCGGAGCGTGGAACATCTCGGCGTCCACCGCGTTGGGCACGACGTCCAAAGCATCCGTCACGCCCTCAGCTCGCAGCACCGGATCAAGCCACTGGGCGACCAAGATCTTGTGCAGCGGCAGCTTCCAGGTGGGGATCACTCCCTCGGGCGTGCCGTGGACATGCCGTTCGTCGTGCTGGATGAAGTACGCCTTGGCGCCTTTGCTCGGCGACAGGTCGTTCACCCAGTTCGCGGTCTTCCACCATGTGGCGATCGTCACGTCCGCATCCGGAAGATCGGCGTCCACGATAGGACGGGGCTGCTCGATGATGTGGTGCTTGACGTTGTGTAGATCGTCGAAGTAGGTCTCGGGGTGGTTCCAGACCGACGAAAACCCTCGGCCCTTCAGCCCACGACGCAGGCGTAGCCCCCAGGGCAGACGCCGCGGCATCGACACCACCGTCACCTCGTGGCCGCGCTCCGCCAGCCGCTGCGCGTAGATCGCCACGACCCGCACGCCACCGGCCCGCGTTGCCTCGGGCAACACAAAATTGATCCGCATCGGGTCCATCAATTCGTCCTGATCGTTTCCGTCCCGTGTTCTACCGCGTCGTCCTGATCCGACGTCTCCTGATCGTCCGCCGTTGGTTTCGCCTCACCCCCGGGAGAGGCCACGCACGGCTGATCTTCCAAGGTCACCTCCATCAGCTCCGCAAACCACTTCGCCAGACGAGGCACGTGGGCCGAGGTGCTGTACTCGGCTCGGATAAGAGCATGCCCTTCGCGTCCCATTGTCGCCGCGCGCTCGGGGTCGTTCAACAGTTCGATACACGCCTGGGCAAACGCCTCGGCGGTGTCCGCCAGCCGCACGTGTTTCCCGTCCTCCACGCCGATCCCTTCGCAGGCCAGCGTCGTGCCTACGACCGCCCCGCCGTTGGCCAGCGCATCGAGTACCTTGATCCGCGTCCCGGTGCCGAACTGGATCGGGGCGAGGTTCACCGCCGCCGACCGCACCGTCTCGGCCATATCCGGCACAAACCCCAGCCGCT
This sequence comes from Planctomycetota bacterium, assembly GCA_039194345.1. Lineage (GTDB taxonomy): Bacteria > Planctomycetota > Phycisphaerae > Phycisphaerales > Phycisphaeraceae > Algisphaera. Next base: position 16,113 of record JBCCWB010000009.1, on the reverse strand, counting down.
CCACCCGCCCGGGAAGATCATCCAAACGCTCACTGACCATCTCCGAGGCCTTGCCTCCGATGCGGAGCCGAGTCTCCGGACGCTGCTCAGCAATCTTGGGCCAGACCTCGTCGAGGAACCACAGCAGCCCCTGAACGTTGGGATTCTCCATCCCACCGTTGAGATTGCCAACGAACAGCAGCGTGTCGGGGTCGGGCTGATACCCTGGGTGGTCGTCCGGCGTCGTCACCGCGTTCGGGGCAACCTCGGGCTTGGGTTCATTGAATCGCTCGCGGTCCACGGGCTGACACACAAACGACACGCGTGCCGAGGCCGCAGCCTCGAGCTCAAAGCGTTTGACCTTGGCCATGTCGCGCAGGGTCCGCGCGTCGGGCGTCTCCCCGCACAACTCCACCCGGCGGGACGTGCGGGCGTGCTCGGGGTCATCGATATCCAACAGCAAGTCGGGACGACCGAGCACCCCCGACCAGGCCGCGGTGTCGATGCGGTAGCAAAACACCGCATCGAACGAGTCGGGCTTAAGCGTCTGGATGATGGTCCGTGCCGCGTCGGCCTCGAACGTGCGCATATTCCGTGGCTTCCGGCAGAGCGTGTCTTTAAGCAGCATCTCCCAGCGACCTTCACGCCGCAGCGGCTTGCGTGGCAACGACACCACCCGCTCGCAGCCGCCGTCGAGCACGCCCGCCTCGGCGTCATCCCCGCAGAGCTCAAACATCGCCGCGGTCACATCCGCGAAGCTCGTGAACGCATCGAGAAACATCTTCTGGCGAACGAGGTAGCCCGCACCGCCGGACCACGGCGCACCGCGTCCGATGAACAGAACTTTCGGGCGTTGGCTCACGGCTCCACTCATGCTGGCACCCCCTGACCCGTGGGCAAATCATCGCCCGTCGGAGCGTTCTTCATGCCGCCGTTGGTCAACGAAGCCATCACCAGCTTGTATCCCGCCAAGTTCCAGGGCTTGAGCTTCACCGACCGCCAGCCATACGCCGCCGCCGTTTTAAATTGTTTGCTCTTGAATGCCCACCAGCCATACTCCATCGCGAAGTGGTGACGCGAGTCGCGGTCTTCGCCGGGCCGCCAAGGGCTCGCCGCTTCGAAAACACATTGAATGCCACGGCGCTCCCACGCGCGTTCACAAGCGATGCGGGCGTGTTCACGCTGCGCAATGCATTTGCGCTCGCTAATCGACGTGCTGTGCAGGCGGTACTGCCCGAGACACTCAGGCACGTTGCCGAGTTTGCCGACCTCGCCGAGGCGGAGCCAGCAGTCCAGGTCTTCCGCCACGGGCATATCTTCGCTGTACCCGCCTAGATCAACCAGCGCTTGACGCCGGAACATCGAGGTCGGGTTGCAGATCGAGCCGTGCCCCCGCAGCGCCATGTCCTGAATCGTCGCGTCGTCCACCGGGGTTTCGAGTAGCTTCAGCAACCGGCCGTGCTCATCGATGAAGTCGTGCCACGTGCCGCAGGCCACAAGGTCATGGTCCTTCATGTATTGCAATTGCACCTCGAAGCGTCGCGGCTTGGCGATGTCGTCCGCGTCGATCCTCGCAACAAACTCGCCCCGACAGGCCGCGAGCCCAACGTTCGCCGCCTGGGGCACGCCGGCATTGGGCCCGGTGATCACCCGCACCCGCGGATCGCTGGTCGCAAAGGCTTCGAGGATCTGGGCCGTCCCGTCGGTCGAACCGTCATCCACGATGACCAACTCAAAGTCTTCATACGTCTGCGACAACACGCTGCGCAGGGTCTCGGCGACGTAACGCTCTGCGTTGTACGCCGCCATCAACACCGAGAGTTCGGGAATCTTTTGCTCGTTCATCCCTCACCCCCCTTGATCCATTGCTTGAGCGATACGAACTGCTCGGTCAGCCAAGGGTCCACCTGATGGGCCCACGCGGTCACCTCTGGCGACAGCCACCACGCCAAAACACCAAACGCTAAACTAATGCCCAGCACCGTGAAGTCGAACTTCCACTGCCAATGCCCGCAGCGATGGACCAGCACCGAGTCGGCGATGTACTTCAGCCACTGGCAGATTCCGATGCCGTAGAAGAATCCGATCTCGCCGAACAGGGCATAGCCGGTCAGGGTCGCGGTGGTGATGATGATGAACTGCGCCAGCACGGACATCATGTTGTATTTCGTTCGGCCGCTGGCCATGTAGACGTGGCCGTAGGGCGTGGTAACCATGCCCGCCAACGAGCCGATCGCGATGATCTGCACCAGCAACCCCACGTCGAGGTAGTTGTCATTGAACAGCACCACGACCAACGCCGGGCCGATCAGGATCATGAACACCAGCAGCAGGTTGATCGGCAGCGTGATCACCATCCGCATCTTCAAGAGCTGCGGCCCGAAGCGTTCGGGCTCGTTGCGATAGAGTTCCGACAACGCCGGGAAGCCCACCCACACCCCGAGCTGCTTGAAGAACATCGGCCCCAGGTCCGCCAGACGCGAGGCGATGAAGTACAGCCCCAGCATCGACGTCGAGATCAAACCGCTGATCAGGAACTTGTCGACCTGTCCAGCCAGGAACGTGATGATCGTGCTGAGGAACAGCCACTTGCCGAAGTGGAGGAGTTCTTTGAAAGCTTCACGTTCAAAGTGGAAGCGGTTCTTGATCTCCGGGATCATGCGGTGGCTGAGGATGCAGGTCAGCAGGCTGCCCACGAGAAGCCCCGCGACCAACGCCCATGCCGAGCGGGTGACGAAGTAGGCCACCAAAACCATCGTCCCGATACGGATGACCGCGGTGGTCAGTTCGACCACCGCGATGAGGCGGATGTCCAAGCGTCGGCTCACGGTGAACCAAGCGGTGGAACGTAATCCGTTAAAGATGCAAGTAATCGCCGCCACCGGCAGCAGCCAAGCCAGCGGCGCATAATCCTCTTTGATCAATGACAACGGCCAGGCCAACCCACACGCCACCAACCACAACATAAAGCCGCGGAAGACCTGCATCGTCCAAGCGGTATTGTAGAACCCCGCATCCTCACGCTTGTTCTGGATGAGGCTCGGCCCAATCCCGACGTCGGAGAACATATTCAAGCCGGTCACGATCACCGTAACCAACGCCATCAGGCCGAAGTGCTCGGGCACCAGCAACCGGCTGAGAATAATGTTGCTCAGCAACGCCAACGCCTGGCTGCCGCCGAAGCTCACGCCCGTCCACAGGCCGCCGCTGATCGCGCGCTGCTTGAGCCCACGTTTGGCCTGCTGAGGCTGCGGTTCCGGCTCAATCGGCGGCACCGGGGGATCGATCACATCGGGGAACTCGACCTCGGCCAAGCCCGATCCGGTATCGACGCCCAAGGCGTTGGCCAACGGGTTGTTTGACCCTGCACTCATCCCGCACCCCCCGACGCCCCGACGGGCTCAGACGGCGATTCGACGTTCGCAGCAGCTTGAATCTTGGGCTGCCCCTCGACATCCGGCAACGGCATGCCGAAGTCCGGACGCTCGGTCGTTTCGCCCGAGGCGTGGGCGTACACGTGCGCCACCTGAATCGCCTTGGCGGGCCAGGTGAAGAGCTGCTCCACACGCTGCATCGCCGCGGCGGACATCGACTCGAGTTGTTCGGGGTGGTCAGCGATCTGTATGATCGCGGACCGCACATCCTCAACGATCTTCTCACGGCTGCCGATGGGCACGCGATAGCCGGTGCGCTCAGTCACCAGCTCGCCCGGGCCGCCGTAGTCCACGACCACAGGCACCAAGCCAACGGCCATTGCCTCAAGCACGACCGCCCCGCCAAACTCACGGATGCTGGGGAACGAAAACACATCGTGCTCGGCGAGCGTGTGCTGCAGCTGGCTGTGCTCCACCCAGCCCGCGAGGTTCACGCCCTCGGCCAAGCCCTCGCGTTCGACAATGCTTTCAAGCTTCCCGCGTTCCGGTCCGTCGCCGATGATCGTGACGGTGACGCGTTTCTCACGCACCAACTCGGCCACGGCATCGAGCAGCATGTCCGCACCTTTGTACGGCACGAGGCGTCCGACAAACGCCAGCTTGACTGGCTCGCCGGGCTGCACGGTGCGTGATCGACGCGCCACGAATCGGCCGGGGTCGATCGCGTTCTCGGGGATGTAGACGCACTTGTCGTGGTAGGTCTGCGGGACTTGTTCGTAGGTCGCGGTGGAGCCGACGATGATCGTGTGGGCGTGTTGCCGGGTGGCGCGATAGCCGGGCAAGAGCTTGTAGGCGTCACGCACGTAGCTAAGCCATTCGCGCTCGGCCCGCCGGGCGGCGTTGAATTCTTTGGGCCAGGCGACGCCGCCGTTGATCGGGCCCCAGACGAAAGGTACGCCCGCTTTCTTACACTTCTTGACCAGCTTGCTGGGCAGCGTCGGGCTCAGGGGCGTCAGGCGGTGGACGATGTCGTATTCGCCGTTCTTGATCGCCCCGCTAAATTGTTTCCAGACGAGTTTTTCGAAGTAGGCGTAGCTGACCGCGTTGAGCGCCATGACGGTGGTCCAGCCCTTGCCTTTGCCGCCGCGCAGCACACCCGAAAGCTGGTGCATGCGTGCCGCGACTTTCTCCGAGTCGATCGCGGTGAAGTCGTCGCCTTCGACTAGGCCGGCCCTCAGGATCGCTTCGCGGTTGCGCACCTGGGTAACCAAGTGAGTATCGGCAACCTCGGCCAGAGCCTGGCTGTGCGACCAGCCTTCGAGGGGCACGCTGACGAATTCCGGGTTGGCCTGCTCGGCGATGAGCAGCACACGCGGCTTAGCCATGCGAGACCGCCTCCGCGGGTGGGGTGGATGAGGTGGCGGAGCTATCAGGTTCGTCGAGCACCGCCAGAAGCGCATCGGGGCGTTGGCCGGTCAGACGCTCGAACAGCGTCGCGGCGCCGCGGCGTGAGTCGAAGTTGCGGATGATCGAGGCCCGCCCCGCCTTAGCCAAGCGTTCACGTAGTTCGTTGTTCTCGGCGAGCTCGCGGATCGCCGCGGCCAGTGCGTCAGCGTTGCCGGGGGGCACGAGCTTGCCGTCTTCGCCATCCGTGATAATCTCACCCACGCCACCGGCGTCGGTCGCGATCGTGGCGACTTCCATCGACATCGCTTCCATCGACACCACGCCGAGGGGCTCGGCGTGCGAAGAGAGCACGAACACATCGCTGCTGCGCATCGCCTTGATGATGTCGCCTTCGCCGAGTGAGCCGGTGAAGGTCACGCGCTCGGTCAGGCCGAGGCGTTCGGCTTGGTCCACGAGGTCTTGCCGATCCGGGCCGTCACCGATCATGGTCAGATCAAACGCGACGCCGTCATTGTTCAGTTTGCCCAGTGCATCGAGCAACACGTCGTAGCCTTTGCTGGTATGCAGCCGGCCGACGGTGATGATCTGCAGCGCGTCGCCGGTGTTTTTGGGGTCAGCGGAAGGGGTCCATTTCTTGGTGTCCACGCCGATGCGGCCGAGCACGACCTGATCGTCGCGGAGCTCGGGGTAGTCGCGGCGGACCTGGGCTTCGAGCCACTGAGTGATGGCGATGGTGAAGTCGGCCCGGCCGAACTTCTCGGCCATCGCGCCGCCCCACCACTCGATGTTGGCGTTGAGCGTCAGCGAATACGGCGTGCCCTGCAGCGCGTTGAGCAGCATTGCCAGGATCGCGCTGTTCGAACACGTGTGCGAGTGGAAATGCGTCAGCCCACGCTTCTTGATCTCACGGGCCAGGCCACAAGCGGGGATCACCAGCGGCAGGACGGTCTTGAGGTTCGGCTTCTTCTCCACCGGCAACGTCATCGCCCAGCGTACGGCTTTCAACAAGCCCAGCGGCTTGGTGCATAACGCCCAGGCCAGCGAAGAGATCATCGACCCGGCCGACATCGGCCAGAGGTACGTCGTCTCGGCGGCGGCGGACTCGGCAAAGTCGTGCCGGGCCTTGTCCCGCTCGGGCGGACGGCGGGTAGAAAACAGGTGCAGGTCAGCCCCAGCCTCGCGCATGTGCACGATCTCGCGCCACATCCACACATGGGTCTGCCCCGGGAACTCGGGGATGATGTAGCCCACACGCAGGGGCGCGTCGGATTGAGGAGGTGCCGTTTGGCTCATGCCGCGCCCTCCTCGAGTACAGCTTGATCCACCTCGGCCGAGCTGTATCGGCCGTAGATCTCCATCAGCAGTTCCAGATAGCGGCCCTCGGTGAAGTGATCCAAGGCACGCTGCTGAGATGACCGGCCAAAACTATCACTTAACTCCGCATCGCCAAGCAGGCTGACCGTTCGGTCAATGAAACCTTGATGATCGTCGACTTCGACAATGTGGCCGGTCTTGCCTTCTTCGATTTGTTCGTCGCACCCGCCGCTGCGGGTACGGATCAACGGGAGCCCGCAGAGCATCGCTTCGACACACACCAAAGGGAAGCCTTCTGTCGTGCTGGGCAGGAGCATGACGTCGGCGGCTTGATACCAAGGCAGCGGATCAACATGCCCGGGCATCAGGACTACGTCTTTCAGCCCATCGGCTTGAAGTCGAGAACGCAGCGTGTCGCTCATGTCCCCGTGCCCCATCAACACCAAGCGGGCATCGGCGTTACCCGACTGGCGGGCTTGAGCCACGGCGTCAATGCACCAGTCCGGACGCTTGCGATCGATCAATGCTCCGACAAAAACGGCGACCCGATCGGCCGGGCCCAGCCCCAACTCGCGGCGAACCGCCTGCCGCGCTTCTGCGTCGAGCGGATGGAAGCGGCGATGATCAATCCCGTTGGGCACGACCGCGATGCGATCGGGCGCAAGCCCCAGCTCACTGATGAGCATCTGCCGAGCGGTCTGGTCGAGTGTGGTCACGGTCGATCCCCAGCCGCTGAGTTGGCGGCGGAGCCAGCCGATGTCCCACCGCGAGCCGTGGCCCGTCAGGGTGCTCATGTGTAAGGTCGAGACATCGGGGCGTCGCCCGGCGGCGATGCTCACCATGCTCGGCCAGCGGCTGTGCGAATGAACGATATCGGGCTGAAAGTCCTGATAAATCCGGCGGAGGCGTTGGCGGGAGGCCCAAAGCGTCTTGAATTGCCCGCGGAACGGCACGAGTTCGTGGGTCACGCCCATGTCGACCAACCGATCCAGATCGTTGCCATGATCGCTGATCACCACGACTTCGTGGTTCAGCCGATCACGAAGCAACTCGGCGAGCCGCCAAACCACATTGACCACGCCCCCGCGACCAGCGTTCACTGTCAATAGGCAGACTTTCATGACTTCTCTCGGTCCGGCTCCCAATGAGCATCCTGGAGTGGGCCGGCCCCTGATCGACCGCCAAACTTCAATTGTATCGGCTAAATGACAAAGGGGCCTTGCAGCCTGTTAGGCCGCAAGACCCCTTGTTTTTCGCATCCCCGCGACTTTTTCGCACACGCCAAACGCTTGCACGTCAACGCTTTGCGATGGCGGGAATATAGGACTTAGTCGAACGGCTTCACGTCGAAACCACGGCGGACGTGGGTGTTGACCGCATTGGCGGAGAACTCCTTGACCCACTGGCCACGCGGACGGTAGGCCGCCGCTTCAACCAGGGCATCCAGCGACGCGGGCTTGCCGATCGACTTCATGTACGACTCGACATCACGCTCGGGATCGACCCAAGGCGGGTTGCTGTCGCCGCCCGAGGCGATGTCCAGGGCGTTGCGGGTTTCGGCAGACATCTGCGGACGCGTGCCGAAGTTTATCGCGGACACCGTGCCATCTCGGCGAGGCCAGTTGTAGATCTTGTTGTCGGTCAGTGAGGCCTTAAACGGACGGCCGTTGAGCCAGTCAAGATACGCCCGGTCCCAGCTGAACTCGATCGCGTAGGCGCTGGGCAACGAGCCTTGTTTTTGGCTCACGATGTTGCCCTGAACCCGAGCGTTGAGGCTGGGCAGGATCGCGAAGCCGTGGCCGCGGAGGTCATCGCTGCCCGTCCCCATATCGATGGACTTGAGCACGACGTTGCTGAGTACGTCCGACTCGTGCCGGCCGACGAAGAACGCCAGCGGGTTGGCCACGAACAGGTTGTCGATCACATCACCGCCCGCGCGGAGCTGCAAGCCGTGAGCCGAGCCATTGGAGATGATGTTGCCGCGAACCACGGAGTTGCCCGTGCAGTTGTACTGCATGTAGATGTTGTGGTTGAACTTGGTGCGTCCTGCCCCGTTGATGCGGGTGGTCCAGCCGTTGCTGTCCAGGACGTTTTCTTCGATCAGCATGCCATCAACGTAGGCACCGAAGATGCCCGAGCTGTGACCCGCCACATTTTTGTCCCAGTGGCCGTAGCTGTTGAGGATCGCGTTGCGGCGGATCTTCACGTCACGGGCATAGCCGTTGTTCGGATCCGACTGCGCCACGATGGCAAACTTGAAGTATTCGAGGATGCAGTCTTCGATCAGCAAGCCCTTGGAATTGCCCAGGAAGAGGATCCCGTTGGCGTTCCAGATGTCCTTGTTCATGTTGCCCGCATTGAAGCCGGGGCGGTTGTAGTTGCGGTTTTCCGAGATGATGTGCAAGCCAACAAAAGCAACGTAGTCGCCGTTGTTCTGGAAATATTTCGCGGCCCAGTCGCGGCTGGGCGAGAGCATGATCGGGCGTGAGCCTTCACCGTAGGCGCTGATCAACATCGGCTCCTGGGCACTGCGGCCGGACTTGGAAATCACGCCGAGGTTGCCGCGGAAAGTGTCCCCGGCCTTGAACAGCAACCAGTCGGGCTTGCCGTGGCGTAGCTTCTTGTAAGCCTCGCTGGGGGTCCGCATCGGCTTAGCAGGCGAGAGGCCATCGTTGTTGTCGTTGCCGTTGGCCGCGACGTAGATCACACGGGTGTCGGCGCTCTTGTTGAACTGGGTGAAACCCGCCGAGGTCAGGATCAGGTCGCTGTAATCGCTCCCGGTTTCTTCGGGGACCTGTTCTTCTTCCGGGGCGTTGGGGTCAACCAGGTAGATCGAGCGTTTCTTGATCGCCAGCGGTTCGCCGGGCACACGCAGCAGCGCCTGCAGTTCCACGTTGCCCGCCGGAGCGCCGTCGAGCTTGGCGTTGCTGACCTGAAGGCTGCTACCGGTCAGCTCGTGCGCAAAGCTGGCGACCATCTCGCTGTTGTCTTTGTGCCACATCAGCATGAGCACGTCGCCGCCAGCGGGGAGGGTGCCCTGGAGGTCCAGAGCGATCGTCTCACCTGAGCCTTGCGTATAACGCGACGGCAGATCGGACGGGAAAGCAACATCCACGGGACCGCTTTCGCTGGGCACGCTGGGAGTTTCGGGTTCGGGAGTCGCATCGGCCACGGGCGGGTTGGCGGGGTCGTCATTCCCAGCATCGGCTTGGGCGTCCTCTGCGGGAACTTGATTGTCAGCATCAGCTGAATCAGCGTTGTCCGCGGGGACTTCCGGCTCGGGAATCTCCACCACAATCGGAGCACTCACGGTCATCACGTTGACCACTTTGCCGATGATCTTGCCGTCGTAGCGCGGACGCAGTTGAACCTCGACACTGCCTGCAGGCAGAGTGTTCAGTAGTTCCGGCGTAATGGTCCAAGGGCCTTCGTTGAACACCCGGACAAAGCCTGGGACCAGACGGCCTTCGTCGATCGACCACGCGATCGCCAGGATATCGCCCTTCTCGGGCATCTCGCCGTCCACCTCGAAGCTCACGCCTTGGGTCGAGCCTAGGGTATGGGTCTTGGGCGCGTTGCCGGGGAAGCGGATCGTCGGCATCGCCTCGGGGCCGGCCGGCGTGACCACGGGGGTCGGCTCGGCGTTCACGATCACTTGCTTCGCCGAGGTGACGATCTTGCCGTTCTCACGATAGTGGGCTTGCAACTCCATGTTGCCTACAGGCAGCTTATCCAGCAGGCTCGAAGCCACCACCGGATTGCCGGTCTCTAACGTCGCCGAGACATTGGAAACCACTTCCTCACGATCCATGTCCCAAACGAGGAACAATACGTCTGATCCATTGGCGGGGTAGTCCACTTCGATTCGCACCGAAGCGTTGTCGCCGATGAGGCGCTGCTTGGGGGTGTTGGCCGCAAATGCCACGGCAGGCTCGCCAACCTTGGCCACCAGATTGCCCGGCTGCGAAGCTAGGACCTGCTCGGCGGCGGGAGGAGCCGCTTCGACAACATCAGGTTCGGTCGCGACGGGTGCTTCAGCCTGTTCAGTGGATACGACTTCTTCGGGAATAACCTCTTCCGCAGGACTTTGCGTCGAAGCCTCTTCCGCGACAGGCGACTCGGGCACCTCGTCTTCTTCAGTGGACTCTGCTACCTCGGGAATCTGCGGTTCCGGGGCTTGAGACGCGTCTTCGATCGGCTGAGCCACAGGCTGCGGCTCGGGGTTGTCGACCACAAAATTCACGAACTTCGACGTCACCTTGCGGCCCGTGCGTTGACGTGAAGTGCTGTAAGCCACCAGGCTGTATTTCCCGGAAGCGACTTGATTCGAATCCCAGGCTACACCCTTCATCGGGTCAGCGGGATCGGCAACTAAATGAACTCGAGGCGTCGTGCTGCGGCTAATGATCTCCGTGCCCTCGGGGCCGGTCAGGATCAACATCACATCGACCAAGCGACTGTCCGTGCTCACCGCAGAGATCTCGATCTCACCGGTGACGACTTGGCCTTGGGTAACACCGTCGATGGTGACATTGGCAACCGCTGGCGCGGCAAACACCATGAGCATCGCGGCGAGCAGGTACGTCAGGGTACCGCTTAAGCGTTGGGGCAACTTCTTTGGGCAACTGTGCATGAGCAGGTCCTTGGGATAACAACTGGGTCGGCTGACTTGCCCCCTCTCTCAAGCAACTGGATCGGGCATGCAACGGTCGTGCTTAATGGGAATGCTGGAAAGCCCACGGGTTTGGGGCGAAAAGGGGGTGTTAGCTAAACCATTCGCAATATGCGGGTTACGAGCCTTCCACGGGATAGGCAAGCCTCTAAACCAAGCCGAACAGTGCGGTAATCCCCTATGCCCAAGCGGTTTACGTCCCTTTACGAACGTTTTGATTGATAACCCCAGCGGACCCTCAGCTGGAACACATGTGTTCAACTTATGATTTGTGGCGGGTGTTACTCTTTGCTTTCACCCCCAACTTAAACCCCGAACTGCGGTTTCCATGAATCCCCCAAACGCTCCATCCCCCCCCGAACACGCATCGCTGGAACGCACCGTCCGCGGGTTGTTTCTGGCAGGTTGGGACGGCTATGAGCTCTCACCGCAGGTGCATCAACTGCTCCAAGACGGCCTACGCGGCGTCGTGCTCTTTGCCCGGAACATCGACACCCCGCAACAAACCGCCGACCTCTGCGCCGCGATCCACCACGCGCACGGCCCCGGCAGCCTCATCGCCATCGACCAGGAAGGCGGACGCGTCGCCCGCCTCCGCGACGGCTATTTCGTCCCACCCCCCATGGCGACCCTCGGCCGCGCCGCGACCGCCGAACAACTCCACGACCTGGGCCGACTCCTCGGGCTCCAGCTCAAAGCACTGGGCATCCACCTCAACTTCACGCCGGTCCTCGACGTCGATACCAACCTCGACAACCCCGTCATCGGCGACCGCGCGTTCAGCGCCGATCCGCAGCGCGTCGCAGAGTGCGGCATCGCCCTCGCCCTAGGCATGCAATCCGTCGGCGTCGCCGCCTGCGGCAAACACTTCCCCGGCCACGGCGACACGCACCAAGACAGCCACCTCACCCTCCCCCGCCTGCCCCACGACCGCGCCCGCCTCGAACAAGTCGAGCTCCCGCCCTTCCAACACGCGATCGATCAAGGCATCGCCTCGATCATGACCGCCCACATCGTTTTCGAAGCGCTCAACCCTTCGCCCACCGACAACACCCCCGCCACGCTCAGCCCGGAAGTGATGACCGGCCTGCTCCGTCAAGAGATGGGGTTCGACGGCGTCGTCATTAGCGACGACCTCGAAATGAAAGCCATCGCCGACCACGCCCCGATCGAAGATACCGCGGTGCAAGCCGTGGACGCAGGCGTCGATCTCATGCTGGTTTGCCACCACCCCGAGTTGGTCACTCGGGCCGTCAAGGCGATCATGGAAGCGGTGCAATCAGGCCGGCTCTCAGAAGACAAGGTGCACGCCGCCCACCAGCGCATCGAACAATTGGCCACGCAATACCGTCCGGGCCTCACCGACGCCGAAACACGCGAACGTGACGCTTGGGAACGTGCCAAACTCGAAACCCGTCTCGCGGCGCTGCTCTCAGAGGATCATGGCGATCTGGCCGACCCCACCAACCGCCCAAGCGTATGAAAACCGTTGCGATCCGCACGAAAATGCTTAGATAGGTGGGTGCCAGAACAGGCGACCGACACGGTTCACGAATCCAAGTCTTTCATTTCTATATCACGACAAGGAACCCCGTCATGAATCACAAGTCATCAAACCAACGAGTGTGGGCCGCGGCCATGGCGGGCGCCACGACTTTGGCGGGGGCGTGCTCGGCGTTTGGGGCCAAACTGGTGGATGCCCGGGCGGTCGACGACCAGCACATCATGATCCACTGGCTCGACGGGGAGGTCGAGTACCAGGACGACGGCAAAGGCGAGACCGCATTCATGGGCCACGAAAGCCACGGCGACGACAAAGTCGTCCGCTACGACCCGGCATTGAATCCCGAGGCGGCGTCTGCTCCCACGACATTCACAGTGTTTTCTCGTGATGACGAACGATACGCCAAAGGGCTGCCCCCCGTCACCGCTTACCGCCGCGCGAAAGTCAACGGCGCCCCCGCAGAATGGCCCGAACCCCCGCACACGCTCGAGCATGTGGTCTACCTCAAGCTTCCGCACAAGCTACGCCCCGACCATATCTACACCGTGCGTTTCGACGATGCGTTGAACTCCGACCGACGCCTCGCCCGCATCGATTTCACGCTGACCGAGAGCATCTCCGAAGCGATCCACGTCAACCTGATCGGCTACCGCCCCGACCAAACCATCAAGGCAGCGGACCTGTACATGTGGCTCGGCGACGGCGGGGCCCGCGACTACGCGGACTACGAAGGCAACGCCGTGTCGGTGCTCAATGTCGACACCGGCCAACTGACGCGGGTCGGCGAGGTGCGCTTCGGCCAGGCCCGCAGCAATCAAGACTACGGCCGACGCGATCACACCGCTTCGGACGTCTGGCACTGCGACTTCTCCAACTTCTCGGAAATCGGCAAGTTCCGCCTCGTCATCGATGGCGTGGGCTGCAGCCCCGAGTTCGAGATCAAACCCGACGCCTACCGCGATCCGTTCGCCACCTCGGTGATCGGCTTCTACTACATGCGCATCGGTGAGCCTAAGAACGCCCGCGTCCCGGCCCCTCGGCAGCCCCGCTTCATCCCCAACCAAGACCCACCCGGCTTCCGCGTCATCCGCACCACCATGGGGCCCAAACACCCCGATTGGAAATCACTCGGCCACGACCCGTGGGACAACAAGGACTGGAGCGCCTACGTCGAGCCCGGCTCACCCACCAACCCCGATGCCTACGGCGGACACTCCGACGCGCTGGATTGGGACCGACGCGCCGAGCACGTCCAGATCGTGTGGGATCTCTGCTTGCCGTTCTTGCTGTCCAATGGCGCGGTGGATGATGATGACTTGGGTATTCCTGAGAGCGGCAACGGCATCCCCGACCTGCTCGACGAAGCACAAAACGAGGTGGATTTTTGGCTCCGCCTACGAGACGGCGACGGCAACTACAGCTTCGGGGTCAACAACCCCACCAAAGACCATCAGATCGCTTATCAGGCTGCGTCTGCGCCGTGGATGGCCTGGGCCAATGCCGCAAACGCCGCCATGCTCGCGGACTGCTTCCGGTTGATCGGGCGTGATGATCTCATGTCGAGGTACCGCGAAGCCGCGATCGAGGCCTACCAACGCGCCGGCGACGGAGACCTCGACTACACCCACAACGTCGGCAACAACAAAGCCACCGGCCGCGACCTGAAGGCACTCGCCGCAGCCTGCCTTTACAACATCACCGGCGAACGCAAATACGAAGACGACTTTGTCGCATCGACCGCCGTGAAAGGCCCCAAGAGCGACCTCGATCAGCAAGGGGTTTACAGCCAGTATTGGCCCACCGCCGCTTACCTGATGTGCGCCAAGCAGCAGTGGCAACCCATCCACCACCCCGACGTGTTGTCAAACCTCAACCGCGCGGTCATCCACGAAGCTACCACCAAGAATCTTGTCGGCCCACGCACTTGGCCGTCCCGCCGCAGCAGCGATACCACCAAAGGCTGGATGCAGGGCGTGATCGCGAATCAGGCTCTGCTAATCGCCCACGCCGCGGCTGAGGTCGATGACGAATTGCGTCAAGAGATGCTCGAGGCGTTGATCCTCGAAGCGGACTGGAGCCTGGGCCGCAACCCCTTGAATATGGTGTTGATGACCGGGCTGGGCAGCCGTCAGGTCGAAGATATCTACACCAGCGGTCGCAACGACGGCACGCCGGGTGTCCACCCCGGCCACACCCCTTATATGAACGCCGAGCCATGGGGCCAGGGCTTCATGGCCGACCCCAAGGGCTGGTACGGCTCACGCGGCTACCCCCAATGGGAAGACTGGCCGCACGGCGAAGCGTTGTGGCGGTCACGGCACTGCTACGCCAACAACGAGTTCACCCCGCAGCAAACCATGGGCGGAAAGACCGCGCTCTACGCCTACCTCCACGCCCTGGCCAAGCGAGACGAGACCCTCACCCCCTAAGCACGGGGCCGCCCGACGGGGCACGTCGCGCAACGGGGTAATTTTGCCTGAACGTGTAAATCCGAGCCAGTGTGTCTGGACACGAAAAAACCGCCCTGACAGGACGTCAGGGCGGTTTAAGCGGAATGACCAGGCTGGGATTCGAACCCAGAACCAGCGGCTTAAAAGGCCTTCCGGACAACCTGCGTACGACACCAAAAACGCGGTAAGTTCAGACCCCACAGAAACCAACGCTAATCAGCAGCAACTGAACCCCAACCGAACAGACAACTGTTCTACGGGAGCAATGTCCCCAAATCGTCCCCAAAACGATGAGCGATTGAATGCGCTTATCGAGTACTGGCCAACACTCCCGCCCCAGGCCCAGGCGGAAGTGATGGCGATCCTCATCACTCATCGGGCCGGAGATATCCAATGAAAACTGCCGTCGAACACGCCATCAGTGAAGCCACCACCATGGCCCTGGAAGACCTACGTCAGATTCGTGAACGCTTCACCGACGAAACCGAAAACAACGAGCGAATGAAGCACGCCAACGCATCGATCCGACTCGTGCAATGTCTAACGCGTTCCTGGGGTACGGAGGCCCCCGCCGAACAGGAAGAGGCTTCAAGCCCTGCCTGAGACCGTCGCGGGCGTCGCGCACCGGTGAGCGGCGACGACCGCGACGCAGCTCTGGCTGGGCGGCCCCCTGCCTAGACCAGAGCGTCAAAGCTCATTCTTCAAATCAATGGAGATCACATGATTAATGGCAGAAATTTCCATACCGCTGGTCCGTTCAAGCTGGTGCCGTTCGGCAACCAACCCAGGCCTGATCGTTTCCGCGTTATCGACCGCGAAGGCCGACGCATCATTTCACCTCTGCCGCGTCGAGAAGCCCGGAAGTTTTGTGACTTGCTCAACGAAGCGTATTCGTCGGGCGTTCAGGTGTACCTAACCACACCCATCCCTCAATAACCAACAAAAAACCGCCCGGTGCATAGCTGTAGGAGGCAACACCGGACGGAGGAATACAAGCAATGAAGCATATCAACATCGACATGGATAGGTCAGGCTCACACCGCCAATCGGCTGCGGGACGCAGCGATCGCGGGGGCCCACGGACCGCAAGGGGCGGGGTGCCGCGACGCCCGGCCCGTAGCATGGGCTTGTCTACTGCACATAACTCACCGCAAAAGAAACCACCCTTTGAATTAATCACTCACCTGGGCGGAACCTACACCAAGCTCAAAGGTACAGGGAGAGCAACAGGTGGAGGAAACAGGGGAAGCATTGCTGGCTTTAGCCGAGGATCCCGCCAACGCCTTCAACGCAAAATGGCTTCGATCAATGTTGAGGAAGTACTATCGGAACGATCATTCATAACACTGACTTATCCCGGGCAGTTTCCTGCTTGTCGCAATGAATGGAAGCGTCACCTAGATATATTTATCA
>JBCCWB010000008.1:0-35748 GCA_039194345.1 Planctomycetota bacterium | reverse complement strand
GGGGGGGGGGGGGGGTGGGGGTTTGGGGCCCCCCGCCGGTCGCCTACGGGGGTACCCCGCCGCAAGGGGGGGGGCACCCCCATCCCACCTGATCGATCAGCCCCACCACGGCCGGGTTGATCGCGTGTTTGCCGTCGAGTGCGTCGCCGACATGCAGGGTGATCCGGTCGCCCAGCCGCTCGCGCAGGATCGGCTCCATGTCCCGGTCGATCTCGACGGCCACGACCCGCGCCCCCGCGTCCACCAGCCGCTCGGTCAGCGCACCCGTGCCCGGCCCAACCTCCCGCACCACGTCCCCGGCCGACAGCGCGGCCGCGTCCATGATCTTGCCCATGTGGTTGCCGTCGTGCAGAAAGTTCTGCCCGAACTTCTTCTTCGGACGCAGGCCGTGGTCGGCGAGGAGGGACTTGATGTCGGAGAGGGTCTGGGCCATGGGCATTAGCGGATGGCGGATGGCGGATGGCGGATGGCGGATGGCGGATCATCATACGGTAGCGGGCGGGAGGAGCGGGCAACTGTCGGGCGATCGAAACCGGCCTCCACGGTCTCGCGACACGCCCCACTATCCGCGATCGCACATCCCCCATCCGCCATTCCTACAATGCCCCCATGCCCATCCGCCAGCTCCCAACGCTTGTCATTAACCAGATCGCCGCGGGCGAGGTGATTGAGCGGCCGGCAAGCGTTGTGAAGGAGCTCGTCGAGAACGCGCTCGACGCCGGGGCCACGCATATCGACGTCGCCATCGAGGAAGGCGGGGCCAAGCTCATCCGCGTCAGCGATGACGGCATCGGCATCCCCGAGGACGAGCTGACGCTGGCCGTGGCCCCCCACGCGACGAGCAAGATCACCAGCGCCGACCAGCTCGAAGCCATCGGCACGCTGGGGTTCCGCGGCGAGGCGCTGGCGTCGATCGCCTCGGTGTCGCGTTTGCGTATCACGTCGCGGCCGACGCGCGAAGACGGCACCGCCGAGGCGGCCGGGGTCCTCGAAGTCGACGGCGGCGAGGTCAAAGGCCCCTTCCCCGGCGCCTCCAGGCCCGGCACGGTCATCGAGGTGCGCGACCTCTTCTTCAACACCCCTGCCCGCCGCAAGTTCATGCGATCAGCCGGGAGCGAGTTTGGACACATCAACGACTGCGTCCAAAAAATCGCGATGGTCAACGCCGACTGCGGCTTCACCCTCACGCACAACGGCCGCAAGGTCCAGGACCTCCCGCGCAACCAGACCCGCAAGGACCGCTGCGTGTCGCTGATGGGCAGGGACATCCAGGATGCGCTCCTGGAGTTCGAGCGCACCGACGACCCCAACCGCGGCAGCGCGCGGGTGTGGGGATTGGCGGGGATGCCCTCGCTGGGCCGGGCGACGACGAAGTTCCAGCACGTCTGCATCAACGGCCGACCGGTCAAGGACCGCAACCTCCAGCACGCGATCAAGGAGGCCTACCGCGGGCTCATGCCGCCCGACCGCTTCCCGCAGCTCGTGGCCTTCATCGACATGGACCCCAGCCAGGTCGATGTCAACGTCCACCCGCAGAAGTCGGAGGTGCGTTTCCGGAATCCGTCGCACCTGCATGGGCTCGTCCTCACCGCGCTGCGCCAACGGCTGCTGGGCGCGGACCTGACGCCCGCAGTTGGATTTAGGAGTTCGGGATTAGGGGTTGGGGAAAGGCAGGAGGGCAACACGGCCGTCCTATCCCCACCCGCCACTTCCGAATCTCCCTCCCCAACCCCCAACCCCCACATCCCACCCCCCACCTCCTTCGTCGACTACTTCCGAAAGATGGACCCTCGACAGAAGGGGTTCGTCTACTCGGAAGTCAAACGCCAACTCAAGGAAGAAACGCCCGAGCAGGTGCCTGAAGAAGACGACGCCTTCGAGGAGGAGTTGCTGAGCCGACAGGCGGCTTCGCAGGACACCCCCAACCCCCAACCCCCAATCCCCAACTCCCACAACATCCTCCAAATCCACGACAGCTACGTCGTCACGCAGGATGCCCAAGGCCTGGTCATCATCGACCAGCACGCGCTGCACGAACGGGTGATGTTCGAAAAACTCCGCGCCCGCATCCTGGACGATAAGGAAACCCTGGAAAGCCAGCGGCTGCTGGTCCCCGAGGTCATCCGCGCGGACGCTTCGCGGCAGGCGGCGTTGGAGGAGTTGCAACCGCTGCTGCACCGGTTGGGCATCGAGGCGTCGCCCATCGGCCCAAGCGAGGTCGCGGTCCATGCGTTCCCGTCGCTGCTCTTCTCCCGCAACGTCAAGGTCGGCCCGTTTATGGAGGAACTCCTCGACAAGGCGGACGCCGGGGCGTTCGACAAGATCGAGCTGGGCGACCTATCCGGGGGCGGGGGCACGGATGCGCAACTCCCCGAGGAGGCGGCTTTGCACGAGGTGCTGGACATGATGAGCTGCAAAGCCGCGATCAAGGCTGGCGACAAGATGAGCGATCAGGAACTGGCATCGCTGCTCGAACAACGCGACGCGATCGAGCGCTCCAGCAACTGCCCCCACGGCCGGCCGACGACATTGCGGCTGACGCTGAAGGACCTGGAACGGCAGTTCGGGCGGAGTTGAAGTGATTGACAAAATCAACAAACTGTTGAATGGGCGTCTGGTGGATGGTTACATCAAGGCCTGCTTATACCTGTTACTTGTCGGCATCGGAATGTTTGTTTGCCTGATTTTCGCCTTCGCAGTTTGGAACTTGCTTTGACACTCCCGAAACCGCTTCTTGCTTTCGATTCTGCTGCCGACCCGCTTGCTGTCCGGCACAATGAGATCGATGTGTTGCTGCGTCGCGATACATCAGACCCATCACACCACTCCTCCCCCAACACCGCCGAAGCCCACCGCATCGAGTACACCTACCACTCCAACGCGATCGAGGGGAGCACGCTGACGCTGCGGGAGACGCAGCTCATCATCGAGGGCATGTCGCTGCCGGGCGGCAAGTCGATGCGGGAGGTGTACGAGGCGCGCAACCACGACCGGGCGGTGAGGCGGATCGAGTCTTGGCTTGAGAGCGAGCAAGGGCCCGCCCACCCGCTGGACGAGCGGGCGTTGCTGGAGCTGCACGGGCTAGTCCTGGCCGACATCATGCCGAGCGAGGCGGGGGCGTACCGCTCGGGTCGAGTTCGGATCGCGGGGTCGCGGCACATCCCCCCGGGGCCCCACCGGTTTGAGGAACTCATGCCCGCTGCGCTGGGCCGGCTGAACAACGACGCCCTGCACCCCGTCCTCCGCGCGGCTGAACTGCACTACAACCTCGTCGCCGTCCACCCCTTCTCCGACGGCAATGGGCGCACGGCCCGACTGATGATGAACGCCTGGCTGCTGCAAAACGGCTACCCGCTTTGCATCATCGAAGTCGAGCGGCGGGCCGAGTACCTCTCGGCCCTGGACGCGGCGAACACGGGCAATCCGCTGCCCTTTGCGGGATTCATCGCGGGCTGCGTGGAGCGGTCGTTGTTGGATGTGCTGGGGGATGAAGGCCCAGACGAGTCTTGACGCCCCCCCCTTGTGCCCTATAATGCCCGATTCTCCCGACCTCGGGGCCGGGCGCGATCGCCCCAGCCCTGCTGCACGGGCCTGACCGATAGAAGTACCCCCTGATGAGGCCCGCCGACGCGGGTCCGTTGGCTCCCCCGCCCTGCCCGACAGCGCGCAAGCCGACGCGAGACGATAGAAAGATTGACGGACGACTCCACGACCCCGGCCGAGCCGGACACCCCTTGCCAAGGACCGACGATGTCCACGACCACCACCCCCGCCAAACTCACCCGCCTGCAGAAGACCCGTAACTTCGGGATCTGCGCCCACATCGACGCGGGCAAGACCACCACCACCGAACGCGTCCTGTTCTACACCGGCAAGGCCTACAAGATCGGCGAAGTCCACGAGGGCACCGCCACCATGGACCACATGCAGGACGAGCAGGAGCGTGGCATCACCATCACCTCCGCCGCCACCACCTGCCCGTGGACCCGCGACGGCGTCGAGTACACCTGTAACCTCATCGACACGCCCGGCCACGTCGACTTCACCATGGAAGTCGAACGCTCCATGCGTGTCCTCGACGGCGCGGTCGTCGTCTTCGACGGCAAGGAAGGCGTCGAGGCACAATCCGAAACCGTCTGGCGTCAGGCCCAGCGCTACAACGTCCCGCGCATCTGCTTCATCAACAAGATGGACAAGATGGGTGCGGACTTCGACTACGCCTTTGGCACCCTTCACGAACGGCTCGCGGCCCCGGCCGTGGCGGTGCAGTACCCCATCGGCAAAGCCGACACGTTCGAGGGCATCATCGACATCCTCCTGATGAAGGCCTACTACTTCTCCAAAGAAGACATGGGCTCGACGATCACCGAAGACGACATCCCCGCCGAGTACGTCGAAAAGGCTACCGAGTTGCGTGAGAAGCTCATCGAGGCCGCAGCTGAGCAGGACGATGCACTCACCGAGAAGTACCTCGAAGAAGGCACCCTCAGCGACGACGACATCCGCTTCGCGCTGCGTAAGGGCACGATCGCCCGCACGATCCACCCGACCTTCGCGGGCTCGGCCCTGCAGAACATCGGCGTCCAGAAGCTGCTCGACGGCATCGTCGACTACCTGCCCAACCCGACCGAAGTCCCCGACGTCGAAGGCACCGACCCCGACGACGCAGACAAGCGGCTCACCCGTCCTAACGACGAAGACGCCCCGCTCTCGGCACTGGTCTTCAAGGTCGTCAACGACGCACACGGCGACCTGACCTACGTCCGCATCTACTCGGGCAAGCTCGAAAAGGGCACCCGCGTGCTCAACTCGAACAACGGCAAGCGCGAGATCGTCAGCCGCATCTTCGAGATGCACGCCAACGACCGCCAGGCGCGTGACGAGGCGCTGGCCGGCGAGATCGTCGCCGTGGTCGGGCTCAAGAACAGCAACACCGGCGAGACGCTGTGCTCGCAGGACGACCCGATCGTGCTGGACCGCATGGACTTCCCCGAGCCGGTGATCTCGATGTCGATCGAGCCGGCCTCGGGCGGCGACAAGGAGAAGCTGGCCAACGCGCTGGGCACGATCCGCCGCGAAGACCCGTCGTTCCAGACACACTACGACGAAGAGACCGGCGAGAGCATCATCGCGGGCATGGGCGAACTGCACCTGGACATCATCAAGACCCGCCTGACGCGGGACATGAAGATCGCCGTCAACGTCGGCCAGCCCCGCGTCGCGTACAAGGAAGCGATCACCGGCACGGCCGTCGAAACCGGCATCCACAAGAAGCAGTCCGGCGGCCGCGGCCAGTTCGGCAACTGTACGATCGAGGTCTCCCCGATCACCGAAGCAGAAGCCGAAGAGCAAGAGCTCAAGTACATCGACGGCGTCGTGTTCGAAGACGCGATCGTCGGCGGTGCAATCCCGCGTGAGTTCATCCCCTCGGTCGGTGCCGGTGCACGGGCGACCGCCAAGACCGGCGTCCTCGCGGGCTACCCGCTCCAGGGTGTCAAGGTCAAGGTCATCGACGGCAAGTACCACGACGTCGACTCCAGCCAGATCGCCTTCGAGATGGCCGGCTCGATCGCCTTCAAGAACGCGACCCGCAAGGCCGGGCTCATCCTCCAGGAGCCGATCATGAAGGTGATCGTCACCACCCCGGACGAGTTCTTCGGCAACGTGACCGGCGACCTCAACCGCCGCCGCGCCCTGATCGTCGGCGACGAAGAACGCGGCAACACCCGCGTCATCACCGCCGAGGCCCCGCTGTCGGAGATGTTCGGCTACTCGAACTCGCTCCGCGGCATGAGCCAGGGCCGCGCCTCCTTCGCCATGGAGCCCCTGGACTACCGCGAGGTCCCCTCCGGCATCGCCAAGGAAATCCTCGAGAAACAGGGCGAAGGCAAGTAGCCCCGACCCACGCCACCCCACGAAGCCCACGGCCCCGCGCCGTGGGCTTTTTTCATACCGCCAAACCTTGCCCGGGCCGAGCCCACGACTTATCCTGATAGGTAAGACGTTCCGGGGTACCCGCCCCTATCCACCCTACTCCACTCGGGAATCCATCATGCCGACGCGTTTTCTTTTGTCCGGGCTCCTCGCGACGACGCTCTGCGCATCCCCCCTGCTGGCGGCCCCGCCGACGCCAGACACCGCTGCGCCGATGCCCCGCGTCATGAACTCGGCCGTCACCAGCGAAGGCTTCGACGCACTCAGCTACGGCAAGACGTTCTTCCTCGAAGTCCCGATGGTCGACGCCCCCCCGCTCATCAACCCGGAAGACAGCGGCGGCATCGGTGTGAACATCACCGCCGAAAGCATCATCAACAACGTCCGCTACGCAGGCGACCACCCCGACATCCAGCACGTCGTCTTCATGATGCGCACCGGCGGGGGGCTCATGTTCCACGCCGAGGCGATGAAAGACATCATCGAAGATTACCACCGCACGACCGAGTTCCACATCATCATCGACGACGCGATCTCCGCGGGCACGTGGACCGTCTTTAGCTGCGACACGATCTTCATGATCGAGGGCGGGTCGGTCGGCGGGGCCGTGATCTACGTCACCTACCCCGACGGCAGTGTGCAGGAATCCCCCGAGATCCCGGAGGTCGCCGCGTACATGTCCAAGCTCGCCGAACGCAACGGCCACGACGGCGTGCTCCTGCCCGCGATGATGCACCTGCCTGCCGAACTCCACTACTGGGAAGAGGACGGCGAGGGCGTCCTCTCCGGCAGCGCACCGAGCTCACGGGCGTCGGTCCGCAACCACCGCGTACTCGACACCGAACACGACGTCCTCACCCTCACCTCGCAGGACGCGTACATGATCGGGATGGCCGAGCGGATCGAAGAGTTCAACGCCTCGCTGGTCGGCGAACACATCGGCGCCCCCGGCTGGACCCGCGCCAACCACTTCGGGCAGATCGTCCACGAGATCGGCGACCTCTACAACGGCACCCGCCCGCTCCAGGACCAGTTCGAGCAGGCCAAGTCACAGATCCCCTATGTCCGCAACACCCGCGAAAACCGCGACAACCCGCAAGCCGCTCAAATCCTTGAGCAGCGCCAGATCTATCAGAAGCTCATCGACGCCTACTCGAAGATCAACGAAGCGCTCAACAACCTGCCCTACGTCCACCCCGAACGCCACATCTACTTCGCCGGTGAGAACGGCGAAACAATCCTCGCCGACCCCGAGCAGTGGCAGGAAGATGTCGACGCCTCCCGGGCCTACTGCCGAGACCTCACCAGCGGGCTGCGCGACCTGCGCGTCGCCTTCCGCATGATGGAACGCGACGAAGACAACCTCAACGCGACCGAAGACGCCATCAACCTGATCATCGGCCGCATCAACGGCATCGCACAGCAAGGCAACGCCGACTATTGGGCGGACCACGCGGACGACCTGATCGACTAAACACCAGACGCAGCCGCACTCTCGCGCCCCTCGCACCAACGCCGCAAGGCTTACCGCCCGCGCAAGGAACCGCCCTATGAAGACCACCCTCCCGATCGCCGCCGCAGCCATCGCCGCCGCAGCCCTGCTTGTGCCCCCCGCCCTCAACGCCGCTCCGCCTGCCGCCGACGGTGCGGTCGCCAAAGCACAGCCGCAATCCAAGCCCGCGCAGGCCCTGAACGGCAGGGTCACCGACGATGGCTTCGAAGCCCTCGCGTACGCAACGACCTTCTACGTCGAGATCCCGATGGTCGGCCAAATCGGCCCCGAGGTCTCGCCCGACGCCGTCAAAAACGCGCTCCGCATGGCCGCCGAGGACCCGCACATCCATCACGTCGTCTACATGATCGACAGCGACGCCCGCGAGGGCCGGCTACTCGACAAAGAAGTCGTCGGCATCCACCAGGACCAGCTCGAAGTCCACGGCATCCTCGACCAGGCAACATTCCTCGCCGCCTTCCCCGTCTTCTTCTGCGACTCGCTCTTCATTGTCGAGGGCGGACGCGTCGGCGGGCTCCCGCTCCACCGCTACGTCCCCCAGGGCAGCGAAGAAGTCACCGCAAAAATGGTCGGCATCTTCACCAACCAGCTCGCCTCCGCCGCAGAGCAACACGGACACAACCCCGACATCGTCCGCGCGATGATCGACCAGACCAAGTCCCTCCACTACTGGCGCGAACAAGGCGTCACCTACGTCTCGAACACCGAGCCCGACAGCCCCGCAACGGTCGACGACTACGAACACATCACCGCCCACATCTCCGGCGAGACCATCACCCTCGACCACGACCAGGCCATCCAGCTCGAGCTCTGCCTCCCCATCGAAGAGTTTGACTCCATCTGGGTCGGCGACCAGATCGGCGTCGAGAACTGGCAGCCCGCCAACCGCTACGGCCTGATCTCGAACCAGATCGGCCGAATCAACGAAGAACTCGCCCCACTCCGCGACGAGCTCGACGCCATCGACCGCCAGCTCCCCAACATCCAGGTGACCCGCGAAAACCGAAACGACCCCAACATCCGACGCCTCCAGGAGTTCAAGCGCAACTTCGAGCGCGGCGTCGCGACCGTCGAATCGATCACCGAAGCCCTCAACGAGCTTTACCGCATCCACCCTGAACGCCACCCCTACTTCCCAGGCAAGCACGGCGAAACCATCCTCGCCGACCCCGACCAGTGGCAGCAGGACGCCAACGCGGCGCAGCAACTGGTCTCCCGCGCCGAGTCCGGGCTCTCTACCCTCCGCAATGTCTTCGACCTCCTCGAAACCGACCCCGCTCAACTCGACGGGCTCGTCGAAGCACTCGAAAGCGTCAAGGAACACCTCAACGGCATCCGCATGCACGGCAACGTCCACTACTGGGAAAACGTCTACGAAGAACCCCTGCCCGAAGACGAGTACGGCGTAACGTACGGATAAATCGGTTCTAGGGTCTAGGTTGTGTCTGATGGCTCACATGGTGGCCGGGGTTGAGCGCAGCGAACCCCCGGAGCAACTCAGCAGCCCGTTCCGGGGGCAGGCTGCGCCTGACCCCGGCCACCATACGGGGCAATGAGGAGCCGTCAGAAACAGCCTAGGGCAAGCTTTATCGCAATACCATCGCTGAAGCCCGCAGGCGACACCTGCGGGCTTCAACGCTTAATGCAACGGTAACCCTGTGACGCAATCAGGTCAGCCCTCATCGCCGCCGGGCGTATCGGTCCGGATGAGCAATTCCCCAGCTTCGGGGTCAAAACGCACGACCTCGAAATCAAAATACATCCGCTCGCCCCTCGGTTGACGCCAATCCGAACAGTGAAAGGTCAGTCCCACAATCTCATCCGTGGAGATCGAGTAAGAGGCGCTCAGGACACCTTGGTCAACCGACCACTGCTTCACTGCTAAATCGGGGTTCCGAAACCCCCCCGCCAACAGTGGCCTGCCATCGCCGTATGGCTCCATCCAGACCAAGACCTCATCGATCGCCGCCCCCACCGCAACGACTCTCCCGGCGTCGTCTGCCGCATCGGGCTCGACGACGACCGCACGGCTGCCACAGCCCGCCAGCGCAGCGGAACAGAACGTACCTGTAAGTAACATCCCACAGATTCGAAACCCCATTGTCGTTCTCCGGATAGAGGATTTGTAGGACAATTTAACGAACGCATGGCAAAGCCAAAAGGTTCACCCTTTCACACTTTTGCTAACCTACCCGGCCCATGGCACTGCTCTCTGTTGCGAATCTCGTGTTCTCCTTCGGCGATCGTCACCTGCTCGACGGCGTCAACCTCACCGTCTCGGCCGGTGAGCATGTCGGATTCGTCGGCCGCAACGGCTGCGGCAAATCCACCCTGCTCAAGCTCGTCGCCGGGATCGAAACCCACAAGCCCGACGCCGGGCAGATCCAGCTCGCGCGGGGCAGCACGGCCGGCTACCTCCAGCAGGACCACCACTTCGCCCCCGACAAGACGCTACGCGAAGAGGCCGGCGCCGCCTTCGCCGAGTTGGCGGAACTGCACCGCAAGCTCGACGAAACTGCCGACGCGATGAGCGAGGCCGAGGGCAACGAGATGGAGAAGCTGCTCAAGCGTTACGAGCGGCTGGAGCACGCCATGCAGGCCGCCGGGGGCTATGCCGTGGACCACAAGGTCGATGAGACTCTGCACGGCCTCGGGCTGGGCGACGACGTGTTCAAGGTCAAGTGCCGCGACCTCTCCGGCGGGCAGAAAGGCCGGCTCGCGCTGGCGAAGCTGCTGTTGAGCGAACCCGACATCCTGCTGCTCGACGAGCCGACCAACCACCTCGACATCGCGGGGCGTGAATGGCTCGAGGAGTTCCTGCGCTCGTACACAGGCGGGGTCGTCCTGATCAGCCACGACCGCTGGCTGTTGGACCGCGTCGTCAGCAAGATCTATGAGCTCGAAGCCGGGCAGATGGTCGAGTACCCGGGCAACTACGAGAAGTTCCGCCAGCTCCGGGCCGAGCGGATCGAGGACCAGCGGCGGGCGTTCGAGAAGCAGCAGGTCAAGATCAAGCACGAGCAGTCGTTCATCGACCGCTACCGCGCGGGCCAGCGTTCGAAGCAGGCGCAGGGGCGGGAGAAGCGGCTGGAACGCTACATCCGTGACGAATCGCTCGAGCCGCCGGTCGAGCTGGACACGATGAAGCTCTCGCTTGAGCCCAAGGTGCGCAGCGGCGACCAGGTCGTCGTCGCCGAGGACCTGGCTGTCGCCTACGAAACTCGCACGCTGTTCGAGGGCTTCGACATCTCGATCAAACGCGGCGAGCGCATCGGCGTCATCGGCCCCAACGGCGCGGGCAAGTCCACCCTCATCCGCTGCCTCCTGGGCGAGCAGGCCCCCACCGCCGGGCAAAGCAAACTCGGCGCTCAGGTCGATGTCGGCTGGTACCGCCAGACCCACGAGCACCTGGACATGGGCCAGTCCATCGTCGAGTACCTGCGCAAGTTCGTCCCCAGCGGCACCGACCAGGAGGCCCGCGACCTGGCCGGGGCGTTCCTGTTCACCGGCAACGAATCCGAGAAACCGCTCGCCTCGCTCTCGGGCGGGGAACGTTCCCGCGCGGTCCTGGCCGGGCTGATGACGTGCGGCCACAACATGCTCGTCCTCGACGAGCCCACCAACCACCTCGACATCCCCAGCGCCGAACGCCTCGAAGAAGCCTTACGCCGCTACAACGCCGCGCAGAAAAAGTACACCACCACCGGATCAGGCGGCGGCGGCGAAGGCACCCTCATCCTCATCACCCACGACCGCATGCTGCTCGAACACCTCGTCGACCAGCTCATCATCTTCGACGGCCAAGGCAATGTGCAGCACTTCCTGGGCACCTACAGCGAGTACCTCGAGCAGGCGAACGCCGCGGATGTCCTCGTCGATGCGGACGAAGGGAACAAAGGCAACAAAACCAAACGCCAAGACGCCAAGGTGAAAGCCAAGAACGCCAAGGCGGAGCCCGCTTCAGCGGGCGGCAAGAAGAAAGACAAGCCCAAGGGTAAGTCCAGCGGCAAGTCTAAGGGCAAGAAAAAGAACAACGCCTTCGGCGGCCTCACCGTCGAACAGCTCGAATCCAGGATCGAATCCCTCGAATCCAAGATCGCCGAGGTCGAGCAGCAACTCGCCGACCCCGAGACCTACCGCGACCACACGAAGTTCAGCACACTCCAGGCCGACCACGACAAACTCAAGGCCGAGCTGGACCCCCTCGAAACCGAGTGGGCCTCGCGGGGGTAGGGACTTGGCAAACACTGCCGTTCACCCAACCGATCAACCCTGGCAACTCGCATGACACCGCCCCACCCCTACCCCCCCGCGACTTCGTAGCCGGTAGGGCGCTGTGGCTCGACTTCGTCCGGCTCGCGCCAGAATCGGACGCTGTCGGTCCAGCCGCGTGGCTTCTGGTACGGGGCGAAGGTGTAGACCTGCTGGTTGGCGAAGAGGTTGCCGCCCTGCTGCTGGGACCAGTCGGCCCAGTCGCGTGGGTCGTACCCCGCGTCGTGGCCGGTGAGTGTTACCAGCGATTTCTTCGCCGCGGCGATCACAGCGTAGTTGCGGTCCTCCAGCGCCCTGCTCAGCGCGCTAAAGACGGCAAACTCCGGGTACTGCCCCAGCGCATCGCAGGCCGCCTGCCGGACATCGCTGTCGGGCTCGGCCTGGTCGCTGGTCAATGCCGCCAACGCCTCGATCGCGGGCGGGTGGTGGATCATGCGTAGGCCGTTCGCCGCGTTCCATCGGACCTGGGCGTGTTCGTCTGCGAGCATGACGACCAGGAGGTTGGCGTCCTCGACATTGCCGTGAAGCCCGAGGGCCTGGGCACAGGCCGCACGGACCGACGGGTCGGGGTCGTTGTAGAAGAGGCGGTAGGACTTGACGTACTCTTCCTCGCCGCCGAAGGGCGCGGCGCTGAGCCAGTTGATCCCTTCGCGTCGGTTGTCGGGGTCGTCACGGTCGAACATCATGCCGACGGCCTCGGAGGGTGTCGGCGGCTGGGGGAAGACAGATGCGACCGCAGACGCCGGGTCCAGCGCACCGTTCTGGCAGCCGGCCGCCCCTGCCAACAACGCCAAGGCCAGACCAAGCCCTGAGATAGGTCGGATGAACGAGAAACCGGGGATCGTGGAAAAATGTGCCATGGTGATGGATTTTATAGGTACACCGAGCCCGATGCGCAGAGGCCAGCCCCCACCGACCCATCGGCCGGGCCCGTGCTGCGGCGTGAAGAATCGCCCCTGACCTCCCAAAAACCTGTATCGACCGACTTGCAGCCCCGGCGATCCTCACTACAATATGCGGCCCGGATCGACGGCCCCTTCGTCTAGTCTGGTCTAGGACACCAGGTTTTCATCCTGGTAACACGGGTTCGAATCCCGTAGGGGTCATCAGACGCCTCTCGCAGTCACCTGCGTTGAGGCGTTTTTTCTTGAAATCCCCTGCATTTGAAGGGTTTTCGTCATCTTGGCCTTGCTGGTCGTTCTGCCCGTTTCGGGCCGATTCCTGCAGCTTCTGCGTCGGATTTTGCGCCGCCTCGGATGTGCAGTTTTCTCCGGTGGCGCGAGCGAAATGCTCATCTGTCAGCTGCAGGTAGTGCGTCGCCGCGATCGCCGCCGAGTTTCCGATCCATTTACAGACCACATGGATGGGGTACTGCTCCGCCAGCTCGGTCTCCCGGGTGCTCCGCAGGTTCTGGAAGGTCTTGGGCCATGGCTCCAGCCCGGCGGGCGTTTTGCAGGAGCTCGATGATCCTGCCCCTTGCAGTGTGCCGGTGAACAGCCGCTGGGCCTTGCTCAGCAAGCGTGTGTTCACGGTGGCTCGGATTGTTTTCGGGTTGTCTTTTTGCATTGGAATACTTCCGGTGCATGGAGTGAAAGACGCCATGCCCACCCGATGGGATGGCGTCGCAGAACATGTCCCGGGAACATTTCCCAGAGACAAATCGGTGGGCCATCTCAAAACGGGGGTGAGAGTGCGGTGGCTATAGAAATCAGGGACGGCGGTGCCGATCCCGGTGACAAGAGCCGTGGAAGATCACGAATCTGAGCGATTCATGGCTTTGTGGGCCGATTGGGTCTGTTGTTTCGAATCGAGGCGGTACGGGGTCGAGCAGGTGGAACAGTCCACACCAGGTCGATGCGTCGCGGTTGATTCGAAGGATGTTGCGGGTGGGAAGGGAAGCGGGCTTATAAAAGTATCGCCCCCGGATGACCCATGGCGGATAGGTTCTAGCCGAAGCGCAGCTTCACGATCGGCTAGACGACCTGCCCGTCGAAGGTCGGCTCGACACGGTTGGTGTAGGCCCGGCCCAGCTTGGTCGCCGTCAAGGCAACCAGCCCGCAGCTCTGCAGGTAGGCCAGGCTCGCGTAGTAGTGGACGTAGCTGAACGGCGGCTCGCTGACCTCCTTGCTGAACCGGCAGTAGCGCTGGTAGGTGTCCTTGGCCAGGCGGGACGAGCCGTTGACGACGGCACGCAGGATCAGCAGCAACGGGTCGCTGAGATCATTGACCATGTCAAGAACAATATCGCGCCGGGCAGACTCAAAAGCGTGCTCGACACGGGCTGAGGTATCAGATGTCTGCCCAGCAGAATCGCCGGATACTCGAGAATTCTTGAGTTTCCCGGCCCCCGGCCCCCGGCCCCGGAAGATGATCAGCAGAGACATTATCTTGGCCACAAACGCTGTCGTTGGCAGGGCACATACCGGGGGTCAGGTAGAAGAGGGTTTTGATCGCGACACGGGCATCGGCATGGGTGAGGCGGACGGTCTTGGCGGCGATCTGTTTGAGTGAAGATGCGTCCCAGGATTTCAGGCCTTCTTCGGCCCGTGCCTCCAGGATCTGAACTATCTGGGCCGGGTTGTAGTTGCGGAAAAGCATCGAGGTGAGCTGGAGACTGGATCGTGTCGCGGCATCGAGCTGGTCGGTGACCTTGTGGTTGTTCGAGAGCAGGATCAGCATCACCGGCGTATCAGATCGCGACAACAAGTACAGCAGCTCCCGGCGTTTGTCCTTGGGGCTCATCAGGTCGACCTCATCGAGCACGAGACAGAGCCGCCCATTAGCGTGCTCGGCAACGAAGCGCTCGTAGAGCTCGCCCAGCGACAGCCCGGTGCACCGGCCACCGAGCAGGTGCGACAGGATGCGGTGCGAGGTGTTGTGGTGCCGGCAGTTGACGTAGTGCATCTGCAGCGCGGTTTCCCCGGGGAGGACCGAGCAGATGTGCTTGAGGGTCAGCGTCTTGCCGGATCCGCGGCTGCCCAAGATCAGAAGGTTGGATGGCACACCGGTCAGATCGAATCGCAGCAGCGCATCAACGACTGCTTTGGCCTCGGGCCGGATCATCGGCTCGGCGGGCACATAGGCAAAATCGAAGACGCGGTAGTCTTTGACCTCGCGGGACTGCTCCCGCAACCGGTCGCGTTGTGTGGTGAGGTAGGCCTGGATGTCCATCGGGGATCACGCGTTGACGCTTGCAACGTGTTTACCGGGGTCGTGCTTCTATATATAGATGCGCCAACACTGGCCTGTAGGGACACAGAAGGGCCAATGCCAGCATGAACTGCTCGAACATTCCGGGGCATTCCGGGGGGGCTCCCCCCACAGTTAACACGTCAGCGGAGATCGGACCGATGGGGTATCAGTATTTTGTTGTACGACTGGCCAGTAGAGGGTGACCAGTGGATGAGACTACACCATAGATAGAGATAGATTGACTTATTAACTAACCCCTCCCCCTCCACCCTCTACGCATCGGGCGGCTCGGTGCCCTGGCTGAGCAGGTCGATGTAGCCGGTGTAGCTGAACAGCCGGTTGCGTTTCTTCGAGGTCAGCTCGCGGACGATGGCCAACTGTTCCAAGTGACGAAGCGACTTGTTCACCGTCGCCGGGGTCAGCTCGGTCTTCTCCGACAGCTTGCCTGAAGATGCGATCGGGTACTCCATCATGGCCCGGTGTATCTTCAGGCAGGACGCCGCCGCCCGGCCCAGGCCGTTGATCTTCTGTTGGTCTTGCTCGGATAGCGCGACAAGCTTCTGCGCGGTCTCGACCGCCTGCGTCGCGGTGACTACCACCGCCTCTGCAAAGAAATCCAGCCAGGCCTCCCAGTCGCCGTCGTGCCGCACACGGTTGAGAAGCTCGTAGTAGTAGCTGCGGTGTGTCTTGAAGTACAGGCTCAGGTACAGCATCGGCTGACGCAGCACCCCCTGCTCACACAGCAGCAAGGCGATCAGCAGCCGACCAAGCCGGCCGTTACCGTCGAGGAACGGGTGGATCGTCTCGAACTGGACGTGGGCGAGCGCGGCCTTGAGCAGCACAGGCGTCGGCTCGGGCTGATCGTGAAGGAACAGTTCCAGGTCGCCCATACATTGAGGCACTTGGTCTGCGGGTGGTGGTACGAACACCGCGTTGCCTGGGCGCGTGCCGCCGATCCAGTTCTGGCTTCTTCGGAACTCGCCGGGCGACTGTTGGCTGCCGCGACCCTTGGAGAGCAGAACACCGTGGATCTCTTTGAGCAGCCGTAGCGACAGCGGGAACCCCTCGGCCAACCGATCAAGCCCGTGGTTCAGCGCCGCGACGTAGTTGCTGACCTCTTGTGCGTCGTCGATCGGCACACCGGGTTCTTCATCGAGTTCGAACAGCAGCAGGTCCGCGAGCGAAGACTGCGTGCCTTCGATCATCGACGACAGCACCGCCTCCTTGCGGATGTACATGTACAGGAACAACGACGTGTCGGGCAGCATGGTCGAGACGCCGTCCAGCTTGCCCAGCATCATCAGGGCCTGATCAAACCGCCCCCGGAGCTCCGGCGACCACTCGACACCCGGAACCGGTGGCAGCGGGGCTGGCACGAAGGCCCGAGCCTTCTCACCGACGGTCGAGACCGTCACGTAATGTCCTTGGAGTTCACGCTGCATGGCTAGGCCTGGGGGTAAAACAAGACGCCTCGCTATTTTAGGATATATCGACTAGATAAAACAACGAGTGCGGCAGTTTCCGGCCGATTCATGCCAAAACACCCATAGAAGCCTAGAAACGCCGTTATGGATGGCGAGGCCGACAAGCGGAATCTTTATATAGAAGCGGGCCCCGTGACCTCTTGAGGTGATGACACGTGACCCCAAACCCGCCCAGGAAGGGCAATCCGCAACCGAACCGCCCGCGAGGCAGGCCGCCGAAGTGCCCGTACTGCCAATCTACCCGATCGGTCAGCAAGGGCCATCGCAAGACAGCGACCATGGGACGCCGCAGGATCCGGCGGTGTAAAGACTGCCGCCGACGCTGGACGCCTAAACACCAGCGGCATGAACAACCGTCCACATGACCGAATCGATGACACGGCCAGCCAGCCGGTATCAGTCTGCGGTCGAGACATTCGTTAATGCAGTCGTCATGCTACAAAGCGAGACACGCGCCTACTTCTACCGCCTGGCGCTCCACGGCCTGGCCTGCCCGCAGTGCCAGAGCCACAACCTGATCATGCTCCGTGAGGGCCGCTTCCGTTGTCGGGACTGCGGGCAAGCTGGTGATCCAACCATAGCATTCCAACGCTGCCCCACCTGCGACGGGAAGCCGGCCCTCGCCCTTCGTCGCTATCACTGCCGTGATTGCGGTGAAGCAATCGTCTCACGCTTTCTGTTCGACGGCATCGTCTACGACCCCGACTACTTCAGGCAGAAGATGGCCGAGAGCAGCGAACGCAAGCAACGCGAGCGAAGAGACGCGAGCGAGCGCCAGGTCACTCGCGCCTGGAAACGATCGCAACGTATTGGCATCGCGGAACCGATCGACTTAGGCCGAATGCCCGGCCTGGCAGACGCACTCAATGCCTTGGTCGGTGGCGCTCTTGTCGAGCAGGTCGCTTGGGTTAGAGATGCGTTTGATCTTGCCGCCTACGAGCGGCATCTACTGGCCATCATCGAGCCAGACGACGACCGAGACGTCCTGAGACTACCGCCGTTCAAAGAACCCAACGACCGGCTGGAACGCATCCGCCTCTTCATCGCCTGCCTGTTCCTGGAGCAGGCGGGTTTCCTGATCCTCGAAGAACGATTCAACACGCTCTGGGTGAGACGACATGAAGCTCACTGAGAAAGACATCGCGTTCCTGAGAACGCTCAAACGCCTGATGGACCATGCCGACCTCCGCGTGATCCGTCGTGGCGAACGGCTAATCCTCCGCCAGAACTCCGGCGACAACATCGAATCCAACTTCCGCATGACCCGGCAAGGGGTCCGCTGGCGGTTCCAACGCACGATGGACATGTACATCTCGGCGTTCCAGACGATCCTGCTGATCGAACAGACGCTGGGGTCAGAAGTGCGTGAGCTGGCCATCGCCGCAAGCCGGGCACGACACAAACTGGCCGAGCCAACAGACGCCAAGATTGCTTCTAAAGATGGTTTCAAAGCAGCTCCTGGAGAAACTTCCGGGGGCGGGGGTGCTGCGGGTGAATGAGTGGACCAAAGTGGAATTGCGACACCGGCGTGTGCAAGCCATCCGCGACATCACTGATATCATGGCACTGCTGTTTCCCGGCAACCACAACCAACAGTACGCGGCGTCTTGCATCATTCTGGAACTGCGGGCTGCGGATCATCTTCTGCCCGACATGGCCCACATCGAGCGCAAGTATCAGATTTCTCGCCGGACGCTTCAAAGGGCGCGGGCCAAGCTCAACCGTCTGGGATTGATCGAACGCATCGGCTTCCTCAGCAAGCAGTCCCACGGCGAGGCGGGCTGGCGGCTGTCCGGCCGGTTCACGACTTTTCTACGCTTCCTCGCCAACACCTGGCAGGACTGGCGGGCCGAGGATGATCCGGTCCACTTCAAGAAGGATCAGGCCCTGATCGAACTGATGCGCTGAGGCAAGTTTCAAGGGGTTCAACCCACGGATAGACGTCTTCTCGACGAGAAACACTCCAATCTAGCCGGATTCCGCGCCCGATCAAATGTAAAGGGATCTACCCTCCTACCACGTTCGGGCGTGCTCTCGACGAGAACCCCTTGGAGCCGAGCCATCTTGCCGTTGAATGGGGGGTGATGTATGTGGCTATTGGGTGATAGCCGCATAATAGGTGCCTTGAACTTTCCTTGGTCGACGCTCCTTCATTTTTAACACTCCTGCCTGAAACCCGAAGAGCTGATCAGATGGATTTGAATCCTGAGGAGGCACAATTCCACATGGACATGCTCTTGCGCTCATCCAGTGCCGTCGCTATACTTCTCGCTTAAGAGGTACAGCACATGGGATGGACACATTACTGGGAACGCCTGACAGAGTTGCCAAAGGCAGAATTTGCAGAGGGAGTTCAGGACATATTGAGACTGTCTAAGGCATGTCCGGTCGGGATAAGTGGATTTGAAGGCTGTGGCGAGCCCATCTTCGAACCGGAACATGTGGTGTTCAACGGTACCAGCCCCCAGCACTACGAACCATTCGAAGTTTCACGAATTGAATTTGATCGCCGTGGGCGGACCGTGATCCTGTCCTACTGTAAAACAGATCGGAAACCATATGATCTATTTGTCCAAGCAGCCCTGATTGTCTTCAAGCATCACCTTGGTGAAGCGTTCCAAGTCAGTAGCGATACTGACGACTCTGCATGGCTGTCAGCGCGGTCGTTTGTCAGCGAAAGCTTGGGCTATGGAGATCTGTTCGATCTAGATGAAAAGCAATAGCTCAGTACTGCACCCTATGCCTAAGAAACTCAGAGAGATTCCGGTTATAGATCTTTTTGCTGGACCTGGAGGTCTGGGAGAAGGTTTCAGCTCATTGAAGCGGAATAAGAAGCCAGCCTTCAAGATTGCCCTGTCTGTCGAGAAGGATAGGCATGCGCATTCTACGCTACGCCTTCGCAGTTTTATGCGAAAACTGGACTTGGCTACATCATCCCATCTCAAGCGTGAGTTTGCTCAAAGTAAAAGGAAGTCTGCGGACGTTAATGATCTGTATGCGAGTTTCCCTGACCTGATCGAAGAAGTGGATGAGGAGGTGCTGGCTGATCGCAACGACGCTCAGCGTGAGTTGGGGTCCAGGCAATTCTCAAACAGTGACCTTGATGCGATCATCCGTGATCGTCTGGCTGGTGCCGGAGTGTGGGCGTTGATTGGGGGACCTCCCTGTCAGGCATATTCAATGGTGGGGCGCGCCAAACTGAAGTCGCTTATGGGAGACAGTTTCGAGAAGGATACTAGGCACTTTCTTTATAAGCAGTATTTGCGAATCATCGGGACGCATGAGCCACCGATTTTCGTGATGGAGAATGTTAAGGGGATGTTGTCATCAACGATCAACGGCAAGCGTATTGTTGAGCAGATTCTCGAAGACCTTGGCAGGCCACATCGCAGCAAGGACTTGAGCTACAGGCTCTATCCTTTTGTTCAGCCAACAGATAAGTCAAAGCGGGGATTGTTTGGTGACGATTGCGATGCTACGGATTACATTGTAAGGGCAGAAGACTTTGGTGTACCTCAAAAGCGTCACCGTGTGATTATTCTTGGAATTCGTAGCGATATCGAAGTTGAGCCTAATCAGATTAAAGCGTCTGAAGATCGAGTTACACTTCGTGACATACTTGGTGATCTCCCACCCCTTCGCAGCCAGATCACAAAGATTGATGGTGTGGAGATCGACTGGGTACACGGCGTTAAGTCGATCAATGCGATGTTGAATAATCAGGATGTTCCCGCTCCTGTCGCCAGGGAAATACGTGAACAATTACAGCACTTGAATCCAGATGGCGAGGGATATGGAAGTTTCAAGCCATATCGGCGTGGCAAACCAACGGCTCGGGTCAAGTCACTCTATCGACAAAATGATCTTGGGGGAGTATGTAACCATGAGCCTAGACGTCACATGCTGTCAGACCTGCATCGCTATTTTTATGCGGCCTGCTATGGGCAGGTCGAGGACTGCACTGGAGCGTACGCATCGCCAAAGCTGAAGGATTTCCCTCGGGTTCTGCTGCCAGATCACGAGAACGTCGATCACGATTCTGTGGCGACAGCACACTTTGCTGATCGCTT
This sequence comes from Planctomycetota bacterium, assembly GCA_039194345.1. Taxonomy (GTDB): domain Bacteria; phylum Planctomycetota; class Phycisphaerae; order Phycisphaerales; family Phycisphaeraceae; genus Algisphaera. Next base: position 15,283 of record JBCCWB010000008.1, on the reverse strand, counting down.
TCGGGTTCAACTATGGGATGAGCCTGCGACGACAGTCACTTCGCACATATCAAAGGACGGGCACTATTTCATCCACCCCGATCCTTCACAGTGCAGAAGCCTGAGTGTTCGAGAGGCTGCTCGTATCCAGACATTCCCGGATGATTATATTTTCTTGGGGACTCGAACGGCACAGTATCATCAAGTTGGCAATGCTGTCCCGCCGTTGCTGGCAAAGCAACTGGCTGAAGTGGTCTATGGCGTTCTAGCACGCAGTTAACATCTATGGTCGATAAGCTGACCAAAGAGCGGCGCAGTTGGAATATGTCAAGGATTCGTGGCACGGACACGAAGCCAGAGCGTGTTGTGCGCTCTGTTCTGCATCGGATGGGCTACCGATTCCGCCTTCACCGACGTGAGCTGCCGGGTAAGCCAGATATCGTTCTTCCACGCTACAAAACAGTTGTGTTCGTACATGGGTGCTACTGGCACAGGCACAAAGGGTGCCGCTTGGCATATACGCCGAAAACTCGAGTAGAGTTTTGGAATACTAAGTTCACAGCAAATGTTGAGCGAGACCGTCGTAACGTCAGGGAGCTTGAGCAGAGCGGTTGGAAGGTAATTATTGTCTGGGAGTGTGAGACAGTAGACAGGGACTTGTTGGAGCAATCGCTAAGGGCCGCACTTTGCGGATAGTCGAGATCCTGTGCTCTTATTCTTGGGCTCTAACCTTAAAGGCTGAGCTGGCATCCTTGGCTGTTCAATTTACGTAGAGCTTGGAGAGCAACTTCGCTTTGCTTCTCAGTCGGTACTTTTGAGGGGATATCTGCAGCAACTTGCAGGACACCTTGTTCGGCCGGGGTTAGAAGCTTGCGAGTATTGCCCCATTTGAATAACTCTTGCCAGAAATCCGGCCCAGCTGCAAAGACGGCGGTCTGGGCTTCGATGCCATTCAACACCTTCTGCTCCTTGATCGCTGTACGCTCTGATTTCTTTGCCTCATCTCTGGAGATAAGTTGACTTATCCATGATCGAGGCCAGCTCATCATGAACTCTTTGATACGTTTCCAGCAGGCTTCCTGCTTTGCCCATTCTGTTACATTGCGGATGCCGTCGGGGGTCTGGACCAGGAATTCTTGAACATGTCTTGCTGCGATCATCAGGGCATGTTCCATTTCGTCCGAAAGAGCCTGAGATCGCCAGATTGCGGAGAAGTCGACAGTCATCTTCATCTGTTCGACATCGTATGCCAGTTTTGAGATGGCATAGGCGACGATATTGGCCCGATATCCACCCTCATACCATGGGGCATTTGACACCAGTGTTTCAGTGGATTTGAAAATGATCGCTTTTGCCACGGCATGCTGATAGTAGAGTTCGTTGAAGCGGTCGGCCTTTTTCTCCCACTCGCTCTCGACAATGCTGGCGTACTCGGCGAAATTCTTCTGGGCACCTTTGCTCACGACGTGGGGCACACTTCGCCAGACCATGGCATATTTGGCAAGATCTGTTTTTGTGAACATCTGCTTCTTGGGATATTCAAGGTCGAACCTCCTTCTCTGTGCCTTGGTGAGGTTGCCGCGAGCATCCTGATACTGACCCCTGGCACGTTCATAGAACCATTTGGATTCGCGGAAAGTACCGTCTTGAGAAGGTGCGTACAGACGTCTGGAGAAGTTTTCGATTCGAACGTGATATGGATGGTTGGCGAAAAAATCCGCAGCCGTAACGCGGTTCTGTGTGTTGGCATACTCGGAAATCTTCGGGACGACTTCAATGGCATCTTCCGGTGCAATGATGCTGAGCTTCATCTGCACAAATACTCGTGAAAGATCAACTTTCTTCAGGCTTGCAGCATGAATAGAGGCAGTAGTTTGTCCGCCATTGACGATCTGCATGTTGTTCAGCTTTGTAATCACAAGGCCGTCACTGGTCTGTCGGGTCTCAATCCCTTCCGCTGTCGCAGTGATACCGTTGTTGTAGGCAAAGAACATCTCTGGCGTATTCTCTAGAGAAACTCGAAGTCCCTTATTCACTTTTCCCCTAGCTTGGAGGAATACGCGTACGTTCTGTTCCAGAAGCCTTGCACTCCAGCGATCATAGATGTCTGCAAGTTGCTGGCCTGGCACAACAGCCAGATACGCCTCGTATCCGGCATCATTTATATGGGCTGGAAGCACGGGTAGGCCCGATCCGAAATCATTCTCCAGATCAATGACAATATCCTCTGGCCCTTCACCGGAGGCGACGTACCGGTGCAGCCTGGTGATGTCCCAGATGCTGTAGGTGACAGGGATTCCCTCTAGATCGACTGCATCCAGACCTTCAACCCGATCGCTCAGCCGACGGTTGCTGATGAGAATGATCCTGACCTTCATTGTCGAGGGCCAGCGTGCGGAAATCATGTCCGCAAGGCCGAAAGCGATAGTGGTCTCTTCGAGACTGTTGCGGAACTTTTCATTCAACGATTGCTCTAGAAAGTTCGTGGCCCGCTTGAATATGGCCTTCATGTCTGTAGCTGTGAGGGTGCTGATCTCACTAGACGGGTTGAAGTCAGAAATGACAAGTGAGAGAACGCCCGCAGTTTCGGTCGGGTCACCCCCATATCCGTCTATTCGCAGGCCACGTGGCGAAACATAGTGTGCCCGGTCTGCAGTAACAAGTTCGCCCGCCTCTACCAAGTAGCTGCAGAAGATCTCAAAGAAGGAGTCTTCTGTGTACTGCTCGCTAGCATCAGCAATGCCGTGTACTTCTTGAAACAGCTCTTCGTAAAATTCTTCAAGTGTAATCGCCATCGGTGCTGCCCGAAATGAGTTGATAGAGTTGATCCGGGTCACATCGATACGGCTGGCAGGCATCGAGTGACAGGTTATAGCCGACCTTCTCTATACCGCCGGCCAGCTGCGACGAAACAATTCTCGGGAACCCCTCTCTGACTTGATAGAAGCTGCTTTCGCCTTCCAGCCAGGGTGAGTTGCTGTAGTCGTGTGCCCAGAGGAAGCCGGCTGAAAACAGTCGTTGCTCCAGCAGATCAACGGCGATCTGGTCTACCGATTCAAAAGTCTGGCGGACTCTTGATGCTACGTCGGTCAGAGTGAACGCGTCGCCGTCTTCTGGCATGGCGGAGTTGAGATCAACTACGAATAGAAACAAGTGAGCCGAATCCGGTGCGTCGAGCTGATCCTCAGAACTGATCTTGACGAACGGAGCGGAGCCGCTTCGTCGCGTCTTCACTTCCAGAAAAGTGTGCCCCAGTTCAAAGTCCTTTGGTGCGTTAAGTGGACCCTCCCACGCATTCACAGACGCCACAGCGCCGATCCTGGGAGCAAGGTGGTTTTCGAGGATCAGCAGCTCCCCGATGAGGCCTTTCTGCTGTTCGGGGCTGAGACGATCATCTTGGCCTCCTCGAAGCAGGTGGTGCCAACGCCATGTCCTAGTCACAGTAAGCTCTACGGCATCTTTTTCAGATTCGGCGGAAGCGGCACAGGCGATGATGTCAAGGCAGAGCCGGTAAAAGAGCTCTCGCTGCGTGTTCTCCTGCAGGCGAATAGCCAGAAGCAGGTCCCTCCCGTTCCCAGGGTCGGTCTCGGTAACATCAAGACCACGCAGGCTGGGCAGTCGCCGCTTTGTGCGGCATTTGCCGTCGTGCTGCAGAAAGAGCAGGCATCTGCCGTCGAGGTCTCTACCCCAGAAAAAATTCCATCGGTGCTCGGCACTCACACGTCTGGCGTTCAGTGAATTGGAAGCATCGGGGCGTTCGAGGCTGTCCCAGGGATCTTCAGTCATCGGCTCCCTCCAGTTCGTCGTCCTCAGTCTCGTCTCCAAAGTTCTCACGCATCCATGTGGTATTGACAACGTACTCGACACGTTTCTCTTCCATACCGGTCATAGGGAAACTGATGCTCCATGCGGCGACAGGCAGGCTGTCCAGGCGTTGATCCTTATCATCCGTGATTTCAATCAGGTGTACGATCAGGAGCGGGCGAGGACGGACACGCCTGTAGCACCGGTCCGGGTAATTGATCTTGTCGGGCGGCAGATCCGCTCGACCGGGCTCGTCCCGGAACATGGCCTCGGCTCGACTGATCTGGCCGGCATCGAGCCCCGTTTTCTCAACACCTCGTGAGGACACGCGCTGTCGGCTTCCGATACGCAGCGTGCTGGCACTGTCCGTCGATCGGTTGCCGCGAGCACGTTTCTGGCAATTGACCGTGAAACCTAACGAACTGTCTTTCAGCGTACTGCTGTTTGGGTTGCTGAGACTGGAAAAAAGGATATCCCAGTGCCTGAGCTCTCCGTTGGCACGCTCTTCGATATGACGGCAGATCGGTTCGGGATCGCTGAGCATCGACGCAGGGTGATTCCTGAACTGCCGAAGGAATTTTACAACAGGCTCTACAGGTGCGGCCTTCAGTAGATGGCCAGCCGTTATACGTTCTGCCTTGGACACATCGGCCCCAATCGCTCGCAGGTCGTCGACGAGATTGACCGCACGGCTGCGGTTGTGCTCAAGGGCCTCCTCATCCGTGAGCAACGTATGAGTTTCGACAAACTTATTTGCAAGCCCGATACGAAGAACGAACTTCTCGCCTGATCCGAACTTGTTGCGCGCGGTGACGATCAGCGTGTCGGGGTGGCTTCGGACTTTCAGACCAAACTCCTCCGGCGTGGCGTTGGCCCGCTGCATTACTTTGAGTTCGTCCCGCAGCTCCTCTATCGATTCGGCAATATGCGTATACCAGCCCTGTGCGTCCTCAGTCATCCAGACCCTGCACAGGTCATCGTATTCAGGCCGGTAGCCGAACCATCTGCCCATCTGCATGAGCGTGTCATACATCATGGAGTTCCGCAGGAAGTAGCTGATCATCAGCCCCTCTAGGGTCAGGCCCCGGGAGAGAGAAAGACCGCCGACGGCAATAACGCTGAGTCCACTCTTCTCGTGGTCACCGTAGTTCAGCGAATCACTCGAACGACTGTTCACCTCGATCACTTTGATCGGTGCCGCCGCTTCGTTCATGCGTGGCAGCAGTTCTTTCCAATCAACGCCGCAGTCGGCGTACTCTCGTTTCCAGAGCTGTTTCAGTGCCTCGATCTCGGGGTCTTTTACCGCTTCTGTCTCAGGCTTGGCCCCGTTTACTCGGACGCTGGACTGGATTCGCTGCAGCCTGTCATGAATTTCGTTACGCAGCTGGGTCTGAATGCGGGTGAAGCGTGATGCATTGACCAGCATGGAGCTGTGCTTGCCGTCATGATCCCTACTGAGCCTGATTGCACGTCCGACGATAAAAGCCCTAATGGCGTCCATCAGACTCGAAGGCAGGCTGCTTACGTCGTGATTTATTTTGTGCTTGAGCGGCAGGCGGTCCTCATTGTCACAGATAGGACGGATGACCTTCTCCGGATGGTCAAGAAACACACGCTCTGCCCCGAAGTAGTTTGAGGGCGGATCAAGACTGACAATAAAGTGCTTCGGGAACAGGTCCTGGCCCAGCATCTCGTCGTCAGAATTCGGATCAATGAAGATGTTGGCGAAGGGGGTTGCGGTATAGCCCACGTAGCAGCTGCGTTCGAACAGATTCAGCAGCTCACGGATCTGGCCGTTAATGCGTGATACCTCGTCCTTCTTGTAGCTGATGTTGATGGAAGCGTTGTCAGCCTCATCATCAATAAGGAGCATGGGAGCGTCTACCGTTTCACTACTGCGGCCTGAACTGTGGTCTTTGATGTACGAGATCAGGTTCTTCAGCGTATGCGAGTTCTTCTTGATGACAAAGACTGCCGGCTCCTTGAGGTTCTTCAGGGGATGCCCGCTGGCGACGCCCGCTGAATCCTTAGAAAAGTCCTGTAGTGAATTGGTGAAGGTGCTTGGTTGCCGGGATGAGTCGTAGCGTCCTACGCCGATAAAGCGATCGTCTTTGCTCTTCTTCTGGATTGCACTATCTCGGCCGACAAAGCCTTCGTCGATCCGCATCTGAGTCTGGTTCCGGAGATTGTTGTGGATCCCCGCGATAACAATGATCAGCTTATAGCCGGCGTCGACAGCTTTGTTGATGAGTCCGGTGTAGTTGGCTGTCTTGCCCGACTGGACATGGCCGACAACCATGCCGCGGCGGTCCCACCTGCCTTCACGCTGCGGGTTCTCAAGCAGTCCGAGGATACGGTCTGTGACACTGTCCAGAGTCGCGATCACTTGGCCGGAGAATTTCTTTTCAGTAAGGAGGAGGCGGTACCGATCCCAGTAGTACGGATTGATATCCGACTTGGCCGCCGGCAGCCACGGCTCGTAGTCGTGTTCGGTCAGAACGGACCCGATCTGCATGCTGACCCCGTGTCGCTGCTCGAACTGGCGGGCCAGTTTTTCTGCGGCATCATCATCCACACTCAGTGGCGGAGCAACTCTGCAACCGTCGATTAGCTCCCTAATCCGATCCGGGGAGGGATGGCTTTCCTGAGCAAGCAGAGCCTGCGTTGCCGTTTCCAGTCGTTTGAGGTTTTCTTCTGACATTTCTAATCAGACTCGACTTTCATTGACTCAAGAATCTGCTTCGATCGCTCCCAGTCTGACTTGTACGGCTCTGTAGTCTTCAGCATGTCTTTGATGGTCGGCATTGGAATACCCGAGCCGGTCAGTCTGGCGACAAGGGTGTGTAGGGAATCGGCAAGTACCTCTTCTGACAGTGCTTCGGGTCCTACTTGGTCCGGTGCGTTGCCGACATCCGCAAAAACCATATCCAGTGGTAGCGCGGTCTCAGTGAGTTCCAGAATCCGTGAAAACCTCTTCGCGTCAACCTCATCAAGATCGGCCATGAAATCAGCGACAACCGGGTGTTCCTTGTTGACCCGATAGAGGATGCGGTCCTTGTCCACGATCCTGTTCCACACCGGCAAGCGGTTGTCTGTAACTAGCTTCTTGCCTCTACTGGTATAGACTCGCTTGGATGTCGCTCCGATACGCTCAATAATGTAACGCAGGCGTTCACGGACCTTGGCGGGTGGCTGTGCCGAGGCCTTCTTGACGTCGATCTTCCACTGGGCATCCAGATCGTTGGGCATGTCGATCCGGACACGAGCCAGCTTGGTCAGCTCGGTCTGTTTCGCAAGGCCGAACCATGTCCCGTAGATGATCAGCCTCTTCTGCCGGTAGACGTAGAAGCCCTGGTTCTTCAGGTAGCCCTCACGGCCGGCGTACTTCTCCCAGTCTTCGGTGCCCGCCTTCTTGTGATGGGGCAGGGTGAAGGTCTGCACCCTGACAATGCCGTTACTGACCTTGATGACTTCTTCAGGATCGATCACCGTGGCGGAGTGTCGAGCATTGAAGGGGTCGAATGGAATCAGCTGACGGTTGTTGAGGTAGATTTCAACCTTAGGCGTCCTACCTTCACCGGCAAGAAAACGATGGAAGACAAGCTCTAGGTGCTCCCTTGCCTCATCGATGCGGCGATTGAAATGAGCGTACCCAGCATCAGACCCGCCGTTATCTACGACTCGGTCAAGGTACTCCCAGAGCACCAGTGTCCCGTTTTCCCTCAGGCGATCAGACCACGGAATCCCTTCGATTGAGTTGGGGATCTGAATAATCCACTGGTCCTGCTCTGAGACGAAATCCAGATCCCATCTTGCGGCGGTGACTTCTTCGCCATGCCGTGTGATGACGGTCAATCTGCGGCATTGAGACAAGGATGCAGTTTTGAGTCCCAGCCCGAACCTGCCCAAGTCTTTTGGGTCTCGGCTATCGAGCGGATTGCGTGAGCCGGGCCGCATCGCCTCCATCAGTGTGTCTCGACTCATACCTGAGCCATTGTCGAGTACCCCAATCCGAGGGATATCTCCGCACTCCGAGAGTATGTCAACGCGTGTCGCCCCGGCTGAGATAGAGTTGTCGATGATGTCGGCCAGAGCCGTCTCCAGCGAATAACCTATGTCTCGCATGCTCTCTATGAGCAGCGAAGCTCGTGGTTCCGCCGGATGAGTCGTGAAGTTCATGTCTACACCAACCCCATTATAACTCGGTTAAGTACTACCTTGCTTTGGATGCATTTGCGATCCAAAATTGACATTAAGGTGAATGTTGGGATACGTTAATATAGAGCTATGCCTGAATATCGGGACGCGGTCGGATACCTTCTGGAACTCCGGGACACACGCAACGAGCCGTGGTTCTCGAAGGCGGCGGATCTAGCGGTCGCCGCTGGCTCTGATGAGTTCGGCCCAGACGATGTCGAGGCGGTTGAGCAACTCTTCTTCTCGCAAACCACGTATACAGCAATTGCTACGACCCCAGCCAGCCCTGCCGCGACACCGGCAATATCTTCGTCCGCCTTTCTTAAGCGGGTCGGCTCATTTACGAACTTCAAGAAGCTTGATCCCACCCTGGAGATAGCCTTTCACAAACGTGTCACGCTGGTCTTCGGCAAGAATGGCACAGGTAAATCCAGCATCTGTCAGGCCATGAAAACACTCGCCGATCCGATCGAGCCCGATGGCCCGCTCAACAATGTGCATCGTAATTTTCCCAGCGAGCCGTCCTTTGAGTATCAGTTTGAGGGTGAGCCCGCCGCTACAACCTGGCAACGTGGAACCGGTTACGGGGCGGAGGCGAACCGCCTAATGTACTTCGATACGCATGTCGCCTTGGCTAATACATCGAACCCGATGGACCCGAGTCGATCGGTCGAGCTTACCCCCTTCCGCCTGGAAGCATTCGACTACCTCCGGTCATTGGTTACGGCTATCCAGACATCTGCACGCCAAGCCATCTGCGTGGAACGCGAACAGCTAGAACGCAATGCCGAAGCGCTCCTGACACGCCTCGGTGATATCGCCGACCCTGAATCCGATCCCTTCGCGTCTTTGCTCCGCCTCTTGCCTGCGCCCCTGAAACAACTGATCACCGAGCTCCCGCCGGTTGATGTGGCTCATGCCCTCAAGGTCGCATCGCTTCAGGCCGAGGTTACACAACTCACCGAAGCCAGCTCTGAATCCGGCCTGCGATCCTTGCGTGATCGGCGTGACGCCTTCGCCCGCTTCAAACGTGATTTGGATTTGATTACAACCTCTATCGACCGCATCAACCCCCGGCTGCGTATTGAGCAAGAGCAAGCACGTGATCAGAAACAATCTGCCCTCCGTGAGCTCAACAGCCACTGTTTCCCGGAGGGTGCCGACCCCGTCGATGTCCAGGCTCTAGTCAACGCCGGGTCCCGGCTCGCGGACTACGAGCAAGCACAGGGAGGTCAAGGGCGCTGCCCGCTGTGTAATCGCATCCACGATTCAGGGTCTGCCGAGCAGTTTCAGGCGTATCACGGCCTGCTGACCAGTTCTTTGACGCGGGAAGTCCAAGAGCTGGAATCCGCCCTCAACACAACTCGACAGGACATCGCCGAGCTGAAGCGTCATCAGCAAGATGACTATGCCGGACTCGCACAAGACCTACCCGAAGGAGAGCCCGAAAATGCTTTGGCCACGGCTCGAACACTCATCGATGTCTTGCCTGAAGCGGAGGCGTCTTTCTCGGGTATCAACCTCGATGTGTTTGCGGGGATTGAATCGGTCCGCACGCTCGCCGAGCACGTCGCAACGCACTGTTTGCAACTCGATGAATCCTTTAAAGCCGCAGAGCAAGGCGGCGAAGCCCTAGCCCAAAAGCTAGAGGCGGCTAAGGCAGAGCTCGCCAAGATGCGGCTTGAACAAGTACTATCCGAATACCTTGAAGAAGCCAACGCACTCATCGGTGAATGCGAAGCGTTTCAGGGCCGGTCCACGCGATTGCACGACTACGACTTCACAAGCCTCCTGAGGACAATGACCAACAAAGGCCGTCAGGCCCACGAAGAACTCGTACTCAGCGAGTTTGAGCAGCGTCTCAACAGTGAGTACGAGAAGCTCTCTGACAAAACGATGCAGGCATTCGGCGTACGCCTCCGCCCCGCAGGCTCGCAGCAGGCGGTCGCAATTCACCCGGAGATCGGAGGCAGCGGAGTCCACCGTGTTCTGAGTGAAGGTGAGCAGAAAGTCCACGCCCTGGCCGCGTTCATATGCGAAGCCGGGCTGTCCCCAGACCGTGTGATTGTCTTCGATGATCCGGTGACGAGTTTCGACTACGACTACATCAACAACTTCTGTAAGCGGCTAAGAGACTTCGTCATCGAGAACAGCCAGACGCAGATTGTCGTGCTAACGCACAACTGGGACTTTTTCGTCAACCTGCAGCTCACATTGAATAGCGGTGGCCTCAGCAATCATCTGAATGTTCAAATCCTCGAAAGCTGCAAGAGCGTTCGCACATACGAAGAGAATGAGCACGCCTTGATAGATGAGGTCAACTGCCTCCTTGGTACAAGCGGCGAGCCTTCTGAGCAAGACAAGGCCGAAGCAGCCCGCGTTATGCGGATCCTAATCGAGGTCATCGTCAACACGCACGTATTCAACAAGCTGCGGCAGCAGTTCAAGCAGCGTCGCCAGAATGCTTCTGTCTTCACTGACTGCGTGAAAATCGTCCCGCTAAACCTTGCCGAGGCAAACCGGCTTCGCGACCTCTACGGCGAGCTCAGTGCCTTCGACCACGACGACCCACGTACCGCCTACACCAACCGGACCGGTGGCCAGATGCGTCGGTGGTTTACCGACATCATGGCTATTCGGGACGCTGTCATTAGACGAAGGCCTTCATAATTTTTCATAGCTGCAGAGAGTGCGTCGGATTCTGCGTCGCCTCAAACAAAGATTTGCTTCTATCTGCAGTGTTTCCGCCTATGTTCGGACCCCGGCCTGGTCAGGTTCACTTGTCCTGGCGAATTGTACCTGCGGTAATGCAATCAAAGATACAGTTGCCCCAATTGTGATTGGATTGCCCCAAGCAACCTCCGGGCTGGCACCTTGACGCGCGGGATTCCACACCATATTGCGAACTACTCCACATCGAGGAGTAGCGTCGCACCATCAATCTGTACTACTACTCGGTCACCCCGTTCACTCCCCCAGACCCAGCAGTCAAAAGAAGCGCCCAGTGGCAACTGCTCCGCCAAATGAACCCGGGAGATGACCTCCAGCCGGTCATCGGTAATGATCAGTTGGCAACCGGTGACTTCCTCGACATCGTTAGGCGTCAAGTCCCTCGGCGTCCGATCTGATTCTCCTGCCAGTGACTCTTCGCGAGCTAAGAACACATGGGTTCGGGATGACTGGCCGACGAATGCTACCGAGCCGGCCCAGACGAGTGCGGCCGAATCGTGTTCCAAGCCAAGCAGCCGGGTCGAATGCAGCTCCGCAAGCCCCCCCCCGAACAGATGAACCTGGCCAAGCACATCGGTGACCAGGAATGCGTCTCCCGCGTGATCCGGGCTGGGGACCTTCGACATCACCAGGGCCCCGTGGACGTGCCGCTGCTCTGCACCAAGCGTGGTGCCTGTCTGCGGGTCGATCTGCAGGATCAGGCCGATGCCTCGCTGGTGGTGCTTGTTCCCGGCGATCATCGCGTAGAGCTCGTCTTCGCCGTCGCCATCCAGGTCGGCTGAAGCCATCTCGATCCGCGTATACTTCGCATTTTCCCCTTCGCGCCGCACTGCTTCCGGAAAGTTCTCAACCAGCAGGTCATTGACATCGCAGTGCCAAATCGGCTTGCCATCGGCACCGATTGCCCAGGCCCGCCCGATCTCATCCGACCACCCGCCAACCTCGAATCCGTTTGCGGGCGCGTAGCTGCCCACAATGATGATCTGTCCTCCCTCATACTCGACCAGCTGCGGTGAATTGAGATGGTTCGGCAGCGGACGACGCCACCGCTGCTGCCCGGTTGCGATATCAATGCAGACAAGGCCACGGAATGCAGCCTGGTAGCCGTCGTAGACACCGAGCAGCAGCTCCGGCTCACCGTCTTGATCCAAGTCACTGATTGTCGGGTTCCAGATCTGGCGGTGCTGAAGTTGCTCTGTACCTGGCACGGTCACGCTGTGATCCGGGAAGAGAAACTCATGCCGGACATTGGCTTCATCATCGAACAAGACGCAGCAGGGCCCACGGCCGGTTAGGCCCGTCGCCGCGAAGGTGGTCTCGAATCGGCCCGTCTGGGTGGGTATCGAGTACATGTCGATCGGATACCCCGCAAGGAAGCGATCGTAGATCACTCGACTCCCCCAGCCAGTCGGATCGATCAGAAGAATCTTGCCGTCTTCGACGACCGCCAGGCGTGACTGCCCCTCGGTCCCCCACGGGACGGCGCATGTTTTCTCCCACGTAGAATCCCGCATGCCGCCGTCTGTATGCCATGTGAGTAGTGATGCTGAAAGATCAAACTCCTTGTCTTGAGCTAGCGGGAGCGAGGCTTCAAGCACGCGGGCATGGTGAAGCAATGTGTCTTCCCCAAAATCGATGGGCGACAGATCCAGAGCAACAGGGCGATCGCCATCCTTGGGGTCTTCGCGCAGAAACCAAACCGCTCCAATCGCCAGGGCTAGAATCGCTACTAGAAAAAGCGCAAGGCCCCGGCCCCGGCTCTTCGGCCCTTGATGGCTTCCAGCCAATGAGGGTAATGCATGGCCATCTTTTATTGCATTGAGGTCTTCAACCACCTGATTGAATGAGCCGTAGCGCTCAGCCGGGTCACGGGCCATGGCTTTTTCGGCGACGTAGCACAAGTCTGGATCTGCTTCACCCACCAACTCGCGAATCCGAACCGGTGGGCCTGCTTTGATCTGATCAAGGATGGTGTCGGCATCTTTGCCGTCATATGGAGTCCGCCCAGTGAGAATCTCATAAAGCAACGCCCCGAATCCGTAGATATCCCCGCGCACATCTTCTGATTCTCCCGCTGCCGCAGCTGGGGAGAGGTAGGCATAGGTCCCAACCACTTTTGAGTGCTTGGGATCCACTATTGAGTCGGCCAACGAACGAAAAAGACCAAAATCTGCCACTGCCGCGTCACCGTTGCCATCCAGCAGGATGTTGCTCGGTTTTAGGTCTCGGTGTAGCAAACCTCGGCTGTGGGCGTGAGCCATGCCCGTGGCGATCTGTGTTGCCCATTTCAAGGTGTCATCGCGATCTGGCGGTTTCCTCTCCGCCCCAAGTCGTCGATCCAGCCCGCCTCCGGTGTAGACCGGCATGACAAAGTAGGGCCCCGCGTCGCGCTCACGGACCTCGATGACTTTCACAATGTTCGAGTGTGACATCGCCATCACCCGTCGTGCTTCGGCCAGGAACTGGTACACCAGTGCCGGCCGATCCATCAACTGCGGCCGCAAGACTTTAAGTGCGATGCTGGGTAACCGCTCACGATCAACCGCATCAGAGTACTGCTTCTCCGCCTCTACGACGACGCCCATCGAACCCTCGCCCAGCACACTGGTCACCCGATAGGTACCGATGCGATACAGGCAAGCCGGTGATTCAGGAGGATCAACGATCCCTTCACGCAACAACATGTCCATCGGGTCATTCGACATAGGCAGATTTATCACAGGAGTTCGATCCCATCTGACCATCACATCCTATGTCATGCGCCGCCACCCGCATTCTACAGATTCGCAAGGCACGGGCAGTATGAATTGGTAGTAGAGGTAATCAAGCTCCATGTCGGTAACACGGCATCGTCAGCCTTAGGTCCGGCTAAATGAAATCCTTTGCCTTGAATGCGCGTGCAATAGTGTTGCTTGGACCCTTTTCTTTTGGTTCTGATCCACTGACTGCAATTGGCCTGGCGAGGGCCAATGCATCGGTGTCGAGCTGGAGGCCAGCTGCGGCCATGGCTTGACGCTCCGCAAGTGTCGGCCCATGGCTTCCGCTATCCACAGGCTTAGTTGCCAAAGCACTGCTGGCGATGGCTCCATTGCCTCTTGTTGACATCGCGGAGGCAGCAGGCCGGGTGGGGCTCAAAGCATCTGTACCCACAGGCCGTTGCGGAGTGACGCTTGGGGCTGGCGGCCGGGTAGCGGGAATCGTACCGCGGCTTGGGCTATTGATACCATTAGGCCGCGGCTGCAAGTTACCACTCGGGCTCGTCCCTAGCCTAGTCACGCCAGTGCCCGGTGCTTGGGGGCGGCTTGGCCTCGTAGGCGTCACCGCGTTACCAGCCGATGTTGCTGTTTCACTACTAGAGTTACCGTCTCCCGAGTTGCCCGTACCATCTTCAGCGGATTGATCGCTGTCTGGGTTTGATGTGGGCTGGACAGCTGGCGACCCATTCCCCCAGTTGGCGATCACGATCTGGAGGTCTGCTGAGCCGACAACGCCATCTTCACTTAGGTCCGCAGCGGCAGCCTCGGGACTGTCGGCTGCATTGTCGCCCCAGGTCGCCAAGATCGCATCTAGGTCCTCGACGCCGACGTAGCCATCACCGGTGATGTCGCCGGTCACACTTGTACCGTCGAGTGTACTCCATGTCGCCCGCTCATATGACTCTGAGCCATGGGCGCGGATGCCTAGTTCGACATCGCCATTCCACAGCGTATCTGTGAAGGTGTAAATGTCGGTCCCGTTGATCGATAGCGTAAACTCATCACCTGCACGGGCGATCTTGATCGCGACCGGCTGCCCAGTCTGGATCACATCCGACAGTCCAAGATCTGCAAGTAAGACGGAATAGAGCCCTAGGGCCTGGCCGTTCTCGTAGTAAGAGATACCCAGATTCTCAACGGTTCGGTTGGTGTTGATTGTGTAGCCGTTGCCAGGTGAGTTATAGAGACTGAAGCCGCCTGAATCCCCAGCCAACTCAACTTCGAACTCGTAGTGTTCGACTCCGGTCAAGTCTGTTAGCAGAAGGGTGCCGACCGCGTTGTTCGCCCCGACGGTATGGACGCCTGTCAGTACACCGTTTGCTACCGACCAGTCGCCGACCACAGCATTCCAGCGTGTCGTATCCAAGACATCAAACTCATCAACAAAATCAAGTAACTCAACTGCTGAATACAGATCACTGACTTCGGATTCGCTGATCACGCTGTCATAGACACGCAGGTCGTCGATGTGTCCGGTGAAGTAGCTGGTACTGGTCCCGTTCGTTCCCAAGCGAGTTTCGGTCGCCGTGTCTTGGATCAAAACATCCCCGGAGATAGGGTTGCCATTGACATCGACCTTCGTGCTGGTCGTTTCAACAAGCTCGCCATTGACATAGAGCCGCATCTCACCGGCGGTGTAGGTCATCGCGACGTGATACCAGCTGTCGGGTTGAATGGCCGGGCCGCCGACAATACTATAGAAGCCATCCGAACCGTATACATGGAGGTTCAACTGCCCCGCATGCGTGGGATGATTCTGCGGCAATATGAGCAAGCTAAACGACTTGCACGTCGATGGCTCAGGGCTGTCGGGCAAG